>NZ_KV831054.1:0-41626 GCF_001836965.1 Streptococcus sp. HMSC063B03
GTTCACCTTGGTCTCCTTTTTCACCTTTAGCACCATCTTTAATAGCAATTCTTTGAACAAGTTCGTCTACACCTTCAGTGTAAACACCGTTACCATCATTATCAAGATAGAAAGTGAGGTTATTGGTATCACCGATTTTATTTTGATCAACACGTGGTTTTACAGTTTCAATGAATTCTTTAGCAACACCGATTTGAACAATACGTGGTTTAGCTTCTTTAGTAACTCTATTACTAATTGGCAAGCCTAGGATTGTTTCATTACCTAATCGATGAACTTTATAGGTAATTTGACGTTGTCCTTTTTCTCCTTCTCTAACTAATCTAGTCTCACCTTCTGGCAATTTACTAGTTGGAAGATAGATAGTTTGGAATTCAAGTTCTTCTGTAACAGTCTTGTTACTAGTACCACCATTTGGATTTGCATCCAAGAGGAGTGGATTTGCTCTGTAATAATAGTTGGAGTTACTGTATGGGTCATTGCTAGTAGCGGCACCGCCACCACCTTGGTCCACGTTAAAAGTAACTGGTTTCAAACGAACAGACAAGTCACCATTTGGATTAATGATAGGCAAACTAAATCTGATTGTTTGTTCCATATTTGTTGAAGTAGCAGAGGTCATACTGTATCCTGAGTGAGATACGAAGTTGGCACCCTGGCTAATAGGTTTTGATTGCTCTCTTAATCTTGGAGTTGTGATGGTTGCATTTGAAGGATTTCCAAATCCATCCCCTTTGTCCAAGATAAAGTTATTATTAACAAATTCACCTGGACCAGAATATCTAATTGTGAAATTCAATCTATTACCTTGACGTACTGTTGTTACATCGTAATGAATTGAATTACCACCACGTGAGTTTCCGTAGCCACGGAAACTATAACTACGACCACCTTGACTAATATCTGTAAATGCAACTGTATTTCCAGAACCTGAAACAATTGGGTTAGCTGGATTGCTAGCTGCTCTAAAGCCACTGTGCCCTTTATCCAAGTCTTCTTTACGGATAGCTGGATTTTGGCGAGCGTCAGAAAGGCTAAGAGCTGGTTTCAAAAGTTCATTTGTAGATGCAGGTCTTGACGTAGCTTCTACTTTAACAGGTGTGCTAGTTGGCAAAACAGTACTATCAACAGCTGAACGATCAGTTGTTGCAACTGGTTTAGCTTCTTCTTTGGCTTCTGCAGCGTCAGCTTTCTTCACTACAGGAGTTTCTGATACAGTTCCTTTATCAGAGTTAGAACGAAGTTCTAGACCAATAATAGCCGATTGAATAGATGACTCTGCTGCTGATAATTCAACTTCAGTTGCATCTGCTTTCCCAAGCAAGCTTTGACCAGCTTGGATACTTGCTTGCAAGTTTGCAGCACTTGCTTCTGTATATAACTTACTCTCAAGTTTTTTAGCACGCGAAAGAGCCGTTAACAATTTTGACTTGTCAACAGCATCTTGATGCGTTACTTCTTCTTTTTTATCTTTTGCTTCTTCAACTTTTTCTGCTGGTCTAGTAGCTTCTTCAGTTTTAGCTGGAGTCGTTTCTACTGGGTTCGCAACAGTTGGAGCTGCATAAGTTGTTTCTTTTTTAGGTGTAGAAACTTCTGCTGGTTTAGTAGCTTCATCTACCTTATCAACAGAAACACTGTTAGTTGCTTCTGGATGTTGTTCCTCCGCTTGTACTGATTGCGCATTGGCAGCAGTTCCCAAGACTAAGGCTGTCCCGAGCAAGACACTAGCTGCACCAAAGTGATACTTACGAATAGAGTATCGTTGTTGCATGCTATACCAGTCAAATGATTTCTTATGTGAATGTTTCATTTTAAACTCCTAGATAATATTTTATAGTTCCTACTCTACAACTATTTGATATATAAATCAATATTTTCTATACAATTAATATATTCTCTTTTTGTACCTAAAAGTCACTTATATTATTCTAATTTTTCTGACTAATTCAGACACTTTTTCTACTCCGACATTTTTGTACACTTTAGACAATAATATGATATAATGAAAATAGGAGGAAATTACCAATATGCGCAACCTTTTATCCACAAAAGCTCAAAGACAATTACGTTTAATGGAAACCTTAATTCAGAATCGTAATTGGATGAAATTGCATGAACTAGCCGAAAAATTAGGATGTACAGAACGAATCTTAAAAAGTGATTTAAATGAATTACGTGTTGCCTTTCCATCTATTGACATCCAATCTTCTGTTAACGGAATCATGATAGATTTAGAAGTTAACACTAGTGTAGAAGATATTTATCAATATTTTCTTGCTAATTCTCAATCTTTTCAATTAGTAGAGTATCTGTTTTTTAATGATGGGCTACCTATTTATCGAACAATAGAAAATCTTCACTCTAGTAATGCCAACCTCTATCGACTGGGCAGAAATATTACAAAAACTCTATCAACTCAATTCCAAATTGAACTATCTTTTACTCCATCCGAGATACGTGGGAATGAGATTGATATACGCTATTTTTTTGCTCAATACTTTTCTGAGCGCTATTATTTCTTAGACTGGCCTTTTCCTGATCTTCCTGAGGAAGATTTAACAGAGTTTGTTGACTTCTTCTATAAAATTACGAATTATCCAATGCGATTTTCAATTTATAGAATGTACAAACTGATGATAGCTATCAGTATTTACCGCATCAAAAATGGTCATTTTATCGACTTACCAAATCATTTCTATGATGAATACTATCCTATTTTGGCGAGTATTCCAAACTTTGAGGAGATACTTGTCCATTTCTCTGAAAAACTGGGACTTGAAATCACTCCAGATATCATTGCACAAATTTTTATTTCCTTTATTCAAAGTAACATTTTCTTAGATCCTCAAGAATTCTTCAACTCTTTAGAAGAGAACAGTGAAGCAAGACACTCTTACCAATTACTGAGTCAAATACTAGAACGCCTATCAAAACAATATAAGATTACTTTTACCAACCACGATGAGCTGATTTGGCATTTACACAACACCGCTTTCTTTGAAAGACAGGAAATCTTTTCTACCCCAATCTTATTTGAACAAAAAGCATTGACGATTAAAAAGTTTGAAGTTTACTTCCCAGACTTTATGGGGAGTGCGCGTCAAAAACTGGCTCAATACCGTCAGGCAATTGGACAGCATGACCATCCTGAACAGTTGGAACACTTGATGTACACCATCTTAACCCATGCTGAAAACCTCTCTACTCAGTTGTTAGAAAATCGACCACCTATCAAGGTTTTAATTATCAGTAACTTTGACCATGCTATATCCCTTACCTTTGTTGATATGCTTTCCTACTACTGTAATAACCGCTTTACCTTCGATACTTGGGATGAATTGAAAACAAGTCCTGAGATTTTAAATCAGACAGATTACGATATCATCGTGTCTAATTTCTATATTCCAGGAATTACCAAGAAGTTTATTTGTCGAAATCATCTGTCAATCATGGATTTGGTTAATCATCTTAACTGTTTATCAAATGAAATTCATATATCCAATACTTTATAAGTTATCAAAAAAGTCAGCATAATACTGCTGACTTTTTCTTTTATCTATTTTCTATACTTCCTTTACAAAAACCAATTCCTGTGGCTGGGACAAATCTTCTCGGTAGGTAAATCCTGCAAAGCTTAAGCGACGAGCTTCCTCCACCGTTTGTACTTGATTTTCTATCAGCGCTGTCAGGAAGGCACCACGCGCTTTCTTAGAAATGGTTGAATGAATCTTCAGCTGACCACCCTTGTCCTCCATGAATTTGAAGGTCACCATTTTTTCTCTGATTTCCTTAGAAAATACAGTCTCAAACTCGGATGACAAGAGGGAGAAAATCACTTTTTCCTGCTTCACAGCCTCATCATAGACTTGCTTCCAATGGCTCTTCAAAGTCTTACCAGCGACCTTTAATTTCATCAAAAAGTCCAAACGGTGAGGGGCTATGGGTGACAAGGCCGGAACGACACCGTACAAAGCCGAAGTAATAAAAACATGATTTTCAAGATAGGCCTGTTCTGCATCGTTCAATTTGTCTCGCTTAATGTGGCGGTACATTAGCCCATCAAAAAGTTTCAGAGCTGGATAGTATTGAGCAGTTTGCCTTTTCAAAGCTTGGATATGTTGAAATTCTTCCGCCGCCTTTTCAGCTGATACCTTGTAAAAACTCTCCAATTGACTAGCAGAATAGAGAGCCAAGGCATCAAGCACGGCCTGACTTTCTGGCTTTAAAGGAGTGGCTTCAATACTTGGTAAATCTGTGTTCATTTCTTTTGCTGTTGGGATTAAAATTTTCATATTAATAGTGTAGCATATTTTTTTGCCACTACCAAGAAATTCATCTAAAAAACCTCGGTTTGACCGAGGTTTCTCTATTTATTTTGGCCATCCTAACCAGACAGCCACGAGAACAAGGGCAATGCCAGCTAAACTTGTTAAGATAGATAAGAATTTAACATTTTTCTCCTTGAACTGAGAAAAACCTATTTTTACTGAACTTTAAATGTCTTAAGATAGTTATCTTTTCCGACTTGACCTTCGAAGGTTTTACCATTTTCAAGGTAAGGGAGGTCATCAGATACTGAGGCCTTGACCTTGTATATCTTACCATCAACTTTAAAGAAGTAGACGGTGTCGCCCTTGATAACAGCTGATTTGAGGTCTGCCACCACACCCTTGATACTTTCTGTCGTTTCATTATCAATTTCAAGGTCGTTTTTATTGGCGTACTTGCTGAGCAGTTCTTCTACTGTAGTAGCTACGATAACATTTTGGTACTCGACTGCATCTACCAGAGCATACTCTTTAACCAAGCCAGCATTGTCCTTCAAGCCCATGATGTAGAGAGGCTTGTCATTGAGGTTGATGAGGATTGGGAAGGTTGCCTTGTAGGATTTCTCCTGAACAGCACCTTCGGCTGATTCACGGGCTGATTCTTCGGTTGCTGAAGCCAAGCTGTACTTGGTGATTTCTCCTGTTCGCATGTTTTCAAGGATGAAACCAAGGTTACTCTCATCTGCATTGGCCGATGTCACACCTGTGTAGAGGTAAATATCATTACCGATAGACAAATAATTATATCCCTTGGTAGTCTGGGTCACGTTTTTCTTGGAAATCATGGCATTCCAGAAACCATCCTTGTACTTGCCGTTGTAGTTGATTTGCTCGATGGTTTCCTCAGCTGGATAAACACGATCTACCCACTCTGGGACATCAGCTAGACTATATTCCTTACTTTCTCCATTTGTGGCATCCAAGATGATGACTGAAATAGGACGAGGAACCGCCAGTCCAAATTGCTTTTGGTAAACCGTTGCTACATAGAAAGGATTGCCCTCATCGTCCACCTCAAAAGATGGAGTCTTGAAGATTTTAGTTGGGTACTTCAAGCGCAGGTGGCGTTTGACATCACGGTTAAAATACTCCGAGTCCGAATACTTAATTGGTGTCTTCAATTCCACCAAGTCCGCATTCCCGGTTACCATATCCACCTTGATATATTCGCCGATTCCCTTGGCCTGATTGTTAAACCATTTGATAGGATCTGCGTATTCTAGTGGTGTAACCCGATAAGGCTTCCCATCAACTGTCAATTGGGTATAGGTGTCTGCCGCTACGTACTGCGACACCTTATCTGTTAGGGAACCCAAGTAGCGGTCACCAATTTTTTCAGCGGTACTTCTATCTAAGATAGGAACCTTACTGGTGTCAGTCTTAGGAAATTCAGTAAAGTCTTTTTCCGTCACCGTGACTACATTGGCATAATTTTTAGCCTGAAAAATGCTGGAGGTCACCAAGGAAACTAAACCAGCCAAGATAAGAATTCCTCCAATAGAAGCAAAAAGAACTTTCCCTAACCGATTGATTTTGAAACCCTCAAAATTTAAAGCAGCTTCCGCCTTGCCGTGGCGCACATGAACTGTTTTGACCAGATTGATTCCCTTGCCAAAGCCAAATAAAATAGCCACAAGCAGCAAATGCCCACAGAGGAAAAAAAGAAATTCCCAGCTGGTCAGGTTAAGAGGCGGTAAAAAGATATACCAGGTCGTTACGATAAAAATAAGTTCAAAGACTATTCGTTTCATTTACTTTCCTCCTAAATGATTCGTCCTTCCAAGTGATCCAGTTCATGCTGGCAAATCTGAGCTGGGAAGCCTGTCAAAGTAATGGTCTGTTCCTTCCACTTGCTGTCACGATAGGACACCGTAATCATTTCATAACGGGTCGTCGGTCTCTCACCTGTCAAGGACAAACAGCCTTCTTCTGTCTCATAAGGTCCTTCAAAGGACAGGAGCACTGGGTTAAACATGACCACAGGAACCAGGCCAAGATTAAAGATAATCACGCGCTTCTGCACCCCAATCATATTGGCAGCCAGACCAACACAGGTCTCGCGATTTTCTAAGAGTGTATCCTGCAAATCTTTGGCAAGATAAAGATCTTCTTGACTTGCCGGTTGAGACACCTGAGATAAAAATAAGATATCCTTTACAATTTTCTTCTCCACTTCCTCACACTCCTCTTTCTTTTTACTATATTATAGCAATTATAGCACAAAAGCCGATAACTGCAAGCCCTTTCCCTCAACTGTAACAAAAAGCCATCCGAAGATGACTTTTTTTAAATCGCATTCTTGTCAAAACCGAGTTTACGTTGGATAAATTTAACGATTTCGACAATGATAATCATTGAGAAGCTTCCAGCCATAACAATTCCCCATTGAGACAAGTCTAGTTTGGTTACGTGGAAGATACCTTCAAGCGGTTCTACGACGATTGTTGCCATGAGAAGGATGAAGGATACCAAGATAGACCAGTTGAAGGTCTTAGACTTGAATGGGCCAACTGTCAAGATGGATTGGTAAACAGATTTCACATTGTAGGCATGGAAGAGCTGAATCAAACCAAGTGTTGCAAAAGCCATAGTAAGGGCATCTGCACGAATGGCATGATTATCACCCACGTGAACTGGGTAAAGAAGAGCAAGGCCATAAACACTCATAACAATAGCTGCTTGGAGTACACCTTGATAGATGATAGAACTCAAAACACCACCTGAGAAGAAGCTTGCCTTGCGTCCACGTGGTTTATGGTTCATAACACCAGGCTCAGCAGGTTCAACACCTAGTGCAATTGCTGGGAAAGTATCGGTTACCAAGTTGATCCACAAAAGATGAACTGGCTGCAAGACGTCCCAACCAAACAAGGTTGATAGGAAGATAGTTAATACTTCAGCAGTATTGGCAGAAAGTAGATACTGAATAGTCTTTTGAATGTTTGAGAAGACCTTACGTCCTTCTTCCACTGCAACGATGATAGTCGCAAAGTTATCATCTGCAAGAATCATGTCAGAAGCCCCCTTAGAAACCTCTGTACCAGTGATTCCCATACCGATACCGATGTCTGCTGTTTTCAGAGCTGGCGCATCATTGACACCGTCACCTGTCATGGCAACGACTTTACCTTGTTTTTGCCAAGCCTTGACGATACGAACCTTGTGTTCTGGAGACACACGGGCATAAACAGAGTATTGACCAACTACTTTTTCAAAGTCTTCATCAGATAGTTCGTTGAGTTCAGCACCGGTTAAAACGTGTCCTTCTGTATCATTTGCATCAATGATTCCCAAACGTTTGGCAATAGCTTCTGCAGTATCTTGGTGATCACCCGTAATCATGATTGGACGGATGCCAGCTTCCTTGGCTACACGAACAGCCTCAGCAGCTTCAGGGCGTTCAGGGTCAATCATCCCAATCAAACCAGTAAAGATTAAATCATTTTCAAGCTCTTCAGAAGTCAGGTTTTCTGGAATGCTATCGATAATCTTATAAGCACCTGCAAGGACACGCAAGGCTTGGTGGGCCATTTCAGAGTTGTTTGTATGGATGAGGTTTGTAACCTTCTCATCAATCGGAGCAATATCCCCAGCCTTATCACGAAGAACACAACGTTTTAAAAGTTGGTCTGGCGCACCTTTAACCGCCACAAGGAATTTACCATCTGGCAATGGGTGAACCGTTGACATGAGCTTACGGTCAGAGTCAAATGGCAACTCAGTCACGCGTGGATATTTCTCTAAGAAACCTTTGACATCGTAACCCTTATCCAAGGCATACTGGATGAAGGCTGTTTCTGTTGGGTCACCAATCAGGTTGCCTTCCACATCAATTTTCGTATCATTGGCCAAGACAACTGAACGAAGAAGAGGCATTTCAAGACCTAGTTCAATGTCATCAGCTGAGTCATGTAGGACTGCATCGTAGAAGACTTTTTCGACTGTCATCTTGTTCATAGTCAGCGTACCAGTCTTATCAGAAGCGATGATTTCAGTTGAACCAAGTGTTTCTACTGCTGGCAACTTACGAACGATAGAGCTACGTTTGGCCAAAACTTGAGTACCTAGGGCAAGAACGATAGTTACGATAGCTGGGAGCCCTTCTGGGATAGCTGCAACAGCAAGGGCAACAGAGGTCATCAACTCACCAAGTGGATTTTTCCCTTGAATGAAGACACCCACTACAAAAGTAACAAGGGCAATGACCAAGATAGCATAGGTCAAGACCTTAGAAAGGTTGTTCAAGTTTTGTTTAAGTGGTGTATCCGTCTCATCCGCATCTTGAAGCATGCCAGCGATATGACCAACTTCCGTGTACATCCCTGTATTGACAACAACACCAAGACCACGACCATAGGTTACGTTAGAGTTTTGGAAGGCCATATTCACACGATCACCAATACCAGCATCTGCAGTAAGCTCGACTGTCAAGTCTTTTTCGACTGGCACAGACTCACCTGTAAGAGCTGCTTCTTCAATTTTAAGAGAGTTAGCTTCTAATAAACGAAGATCCGCTGGTACTACATCACCTGCTTCAAGGGCAACGATATCTCCAGGTACCAATTCTTTAGAGTCAATCTCCGCCATATGCCCATCACGAAGAACGCGGGCAGCTGGACTAGACATGGATTTGAGGGCTTCGATAGCTTCTTCTGCTTTCCCTTCTTGGTAAACACCAAAGGCAGCGTTGATGATAACCACAGCTAGGATGATAATGGCATCTGCGATATCTTCCCCACCAGAAGTCACGACTGACAAGATTGCTGCCGCAACTAGGATGATAATCATCAAATCCTTAAATTGCTCAATAAATTTGACCAGGATTGATCGTTTCTCGCCTTCTTCGAGTTCATTGTGGCCAAATTCGGCAAGGCGCTTTTCCGCCTCACTTGATGACAAACCTTGCTCGGTCGCATCCACAGCCTTCAAGACCTCTTCAGGACTCTGAGTGTAAAACGCTTGGCGTTTTTGTTCTTTTGACATGTGTCTCCTCCTTGACATTGTGTGCAAAACAGACTCTCTTTTCCCTCATCGCATCTTTTCACGACAAACAAAAATCATAACAAGTCTCGCTGTTTAAGATAGGGCCGGAAAGCATACTCTTCAGTATAAAATTCGGAATGACGACACTATCACAGGTTTCTGCCAGCTACTCCCTTGAGTAGTACTATTATACCAAATTTTGAAAAGTTTTCAAAGAGTAAAAACTGCCTTATTTGAATTTTCCCTTGAAAACCAGTATAATGGTAGAATGCTATGTGACTAGAAAGGAAGTTGAATGAAGCAATCTATTTCAAATCTCAAGTTGGCGGAACGTGGTGCCATTATCAGTATTTCGACCTATTTGATCTTGTCTGCAGCAAAATTAGCAACTGGCCATCTCCTCCATTCATCCAGTTTGGTGGCAGATGGTTTCAACAACGTGTCGGACATCATTGGAAATGTTGCCCTCTTGATTGGGATACGGATGGCGCGCCAGCCTGCCGACCGTGACCACCGTTTTGGCCACTGGAAGATTGAAGATTTGGCTAGCTTGATCACTTCTATCATCATGTTCTATGTCGGCTTTGATGTACTAAGGGATACCATTCAAAAGATTCTCAGCCGAGAAGAAACGGTCATTGATCCTCTTGGTGCAACTCTAGGAATCATTTCTGCAGCGATTATGTTTGTGGTTTATCTCTACAACACTCGCCTCAGTAAGAAATCCAACTCCAAGGCATTAAAGGCTGCCGCCCAAGACAATCTTTCAGATGCTGTTACTTCACTTGGAACTACCATCGCCATCCTAGCCAGCAGTTTCAATTATCCGATTGTGGATAAACTGGTTGCCATTATCATCACTTTCTTTATCTTGAAAACGGCCTATGATATCTTCATCGAGTCCTCCTTTAGCCTTTCAGATGGCTTTGACGACCGTTTGCTTGAGGATTATCAAAAGGCCATTATGGAAATTCCCAAAATCAGTAAGGTCAAATCGCAAAGAGGCCGTACCTATGGTAGCAACATCTACCTCGATATTACGCTAGAAATGAATCCTGACTTGTCTGTTTTTGAGAGTCACGAGATTGCAGATCAGGTCGAGTCTATGCTGGAGGAACGTTTTGGAGTCTTTGATACCGATGTCCATATCGAGCCAGCACCTATCCCTGAGGATGAAATTTTAGACAATGTCTATAAAAAATTGCTCATGCGCGAGCAATTGATTGACCAAGGAAATCAACTGGAAGAACTCTTGGCTGATGATTTTGTCTATATTCGCCAGGATGGAGAGCAGATGGATAAAGAGGCTTATAAGGCCGAGAAAGAGTTGAATGCTGCTATCAAGGACATCCAGATCAATTCCATCAGTCAGAAGACCAAACTCATCTCCTATGAGTTAGATGGTATCGTCCATACCAGTATCTGGCGTCGCCACGAAACCTGGCAAAATATCTTTCACCAAGAAACAAAAAAAGAATAGAGAAATCCTGTCATGAGACGGGATTTTTCTATTCTTCTAACTATCAAATTCACTGAGATACTCATAGCGCTCGTATTTTTCAAGGAGTGCTTCGTTTTTCTCTTCCAATTCTTTTTGGAGAGTAGCCAGCTTACCAAAGTCAGAGCCGTTGGCCTGCATTTTCTCTTCAATCGCAGCGATACAATTTTCCAAGGCTTCAATATCACATTCAATACTTGCCCACTCCTGCTTTTCTTGGTAGGTCATACGTTTCTTGTCTTCTCTGACCTTGACGACCTTCTCCTTTTCAGCCTTTTGCACTTGATTGACCATCTCTGTTTCAAAGGCTTTTTCATCAAGATAGTCGGTGTAATGACCAAAGAAAGGACGAATCTTGCCATCCTCAAAAGCCAGAATCTTAGTCGCTACCTTATCCAAGAAATAGCGGTCGTGACTAACAGTCAAAACTGGACCAGCAAAACCTTGCAAGAAATTCTCCAAAACTGTCAAGGTTGCAATATCCAAATCATTGGTTGGCTCATCTAAAAGAAGAACATTTGGTTTTTCCAAGAGCAATTTGAGGAGATAAAGTCGTTTTTTCTCTCCACCAGACAATTTCTCAATTAAGGTTCCATGAGTCGAACGTGGGAAGAGGAACTGCTCTAGCAGCTCAGCAATGGAAGTGGCAGAACCGCCACTGGTCTTGACCTCCTCTGCCACTTCCTGCAGGTAATTGATCACTCGCTTGCTTTCATCCAAGCCCTCAATTTGCTGAGAGAAATAGGCGATGCGAACAGTTTCCCCAATCACAACTTGTCCTGCTGTCGGCTCAAGAATGCCTGCAATCAAGTTAAGGAGAGTTGATTTTCCAACACCGTTGTCCCCAACGATTCCGATACGGTCTTTAGCCTGCACCAAGAGATTAAAATCTTGCAAAATAGGCTTGTTTTCATAGGCAAAGGAAACATCCTGAAACTCGATGACTTTCTTCCCAATCCGACTGGTTTCAAAGTTCATGGTCAAGTCTGTCTCAGCAACGCCGCCTGAAATTTCCTTCTTCAGATCATGGAAACGATTGATACGAGCCTGCTGCTTGGTCGCACGCGCCTGCGGTTGTCTGCGCATCCAGGCCAATTCTTGTTTGTAGAGTTGCTCTTTTTTGTGAAGAAGAGCCGCGTCGCGCTCATCCTGTTCTGACTTTAGGCGAACATAGTCCTGATAATTGCCCTGATATTCGGTCAAGCCTGCGCGATCCAATTCGAAAATCCGAGTTGACAAAGCGTCTAGGAAATAGCGATCGTGGGTGATAAAAAGGACGGTCTTCTTAGAATTTTTCAAAAAGAGGGTCAGCCACTCAATAGTCGCAATATCCAAATGGTTGGTCGGCTCATCCAGAAGCAAGAGGTCGTGGTTACCAAGTAAAACTTGCGCCAACTGGACCCGTCTTCTTAGACCACCTGACAATTCCCCAACTGGAGTAGATAAATTCTGAATACCCAGCTTGCTGAGAACGGTCTTGACCTGACTCTCAATTTCCCATGCTTGGAGAGAGTCCATTTCAGCCATAACCCGTTCCAGCCGTGCCTGCTTGTCCTCACTATAGTTGAGCATGAGGAGTTCATACTCACGAATGAGCTGGATTTCCTTTAGTTCACTAGATAGAACCGTATCCAAGACCGTCTTGCTATCATCAAAATCAGGGTCTTGAGTCAAGTAACCAATCTGGTAATCATTCTTAGCTGAAAAAGGACTAACATCCCCATCAAATCCAGAAACACCAGAAAGAACATCTAAAAGGGTGGTCTTCCCTGTTCCATTGACACCAATCAGACCAATTCTGTCTAGGTCATGGATGATAAAGGAAATATCCTTAAAAACGGTCTTATCACCGACGGATTTACTTAGTTTTTCAACAATAAAATCACTCATTTTTTCTCCCTCAGATAAGCATGGATGGCTTGACAGTCATTTTCCAATTCTCCATCGACAATGGCATATTCAATCTCTGTTAAAATCTCTCCCAAATCTGGGCCCGGCTGATAACCATATTCCTTGATCAAAATACCACCATTAATCTGAATTTCTTTCTTATCATGAATGGTCAGACTCTGGTAAGTTTCTGTGATGACTTGCGGGTTAACTTCTTTTCCTTGAGCCTGACGAAGATTTTCAGCCTGTAAAAGTAAATCTAAATCAAAGCGATAACAATCGCGCTTGCTCAATTCTCCCTTTTCACGCAAGGCCAAAATAGTCAGTAAATCCTGTACCTGCTTGGCAAATTGACGTGAGGTCTTCCAAGCCTTCAAAAATGGCTGTGCATTTTCAATCTCCAAAGCCCACAGTAGAGCTGTCCAGGCTTGTTCAGAGGATTTAAAGGTGAAATCAGTCTCCAAATCAAACAGTCTATTGAGCTTGTCCTGGCTAGCTGCCATATCAGGGAGATAGTCATAAGCTTGACTCTCAATCATGGAAGCCAAACCCCTTCTCCAAAATGGAGCCAGCAAGAGTTTATCAAACTCAACGAAGGTACGCTCCACAGAAATTTTCTCCAAAAGTGGCGTCAAGGTCTTCATTGCTTTAAACGTTTCTGTCTCAAGTTCAAAACCAAGACTGGCTTGAAAACGGAAACCACGCATAATCCGCAAAGCATCTTCGTTGAAACGCTCACTTGCCACTCCAACTGCTCGTAAGACTTGCTTTTCCAAATCTTCTAAACCATGAAACAAGTCAATGATTTCTCCTGTATCGTCCAAGGCAAAGGCGTTGACTGTGAAATCACGGCGTTTGAGGTCTTCTTCTAGCGAGCGCACAAAAGAGACCGCACTGGGTCTGCGATAGTCCACATAGACATCCTCTGTCCGAAAAGTAGTCACCTCATACTCCTCGTCCCCATCTAAGACCAAGACAGTTCCATGCTCGATTCCGATATCGGCTGTTCGCGGAAAAATCTGCTTGGTTTCTTCTGGATAAGAAGACGTCGCAATATCCACATCATGGATAGGACGATTGAGGAGGGCATCTCGAACAGAACCTCCAACAAAATAGGCCTCAAAACCTGCTTCTTTAATTTTTTCTAATACTGGTAAAGCCTTCTGAAATTCAGAAGGCATTTGCGTTAATCTCATAATAAGTGTTCTAATCCATAGACAAGCTCATGACGCTTGACAACTTCTTTAATTCCCAAATTCACCCCTGTCATGAAGGAGCTGCGATCATAGGAGTCATGACGGAGTGTCAATCCTTCTCCCTGATTGCCAAAGATGACTTCCTGATGGGCTACCAAGCCTGGCAAACGAACTGAGTGGATGCGCATGCCATCAAAGTCAGCACCACGAGCACCTGCAATCAATTCTTCCTCATCTGCTGCACCCTGCTGGATAGACTCTCGAACTTCTGCCATTAACTCAGCTGTTTTAATAGCAGTTCCACTCGGTGCATCCTTTTTCTTGTCATGATGAAGCTCGATAATCTCCACATTTGGGAAATATTTGGCAGCCTGCGTCGCAAATTGCATGAGTAAAACAGCACCTAAGGCAAAATTAGGAGCGATCAAGCCACCCAAATTTTGTTCACGAGAAAATGCTTTTAGTTCTGCAATTTCTTCACTAGTAAAGCCTGTCGTTCCAACCACTGGAGCAAAACCATTTTCAAGAGCAAAACGTGTATTTTCGTAGGCAACAGTTGGAGTAGTAAAATCTACCCAGACATCCGCTTCAAAGCCTGCTAAATCAGCCTTATCCTTGAAAACAGGAATTCCCTGCCATTCTGACTCAGACTCAAAGGGATACAAAACTGCTACCAAGTCCAAGTCTGAATCAGCCAAGACCATCTGACAAGCAGCTTGGCCCATCTTTCCCTTAAAACCAGCAATAATTACTCGAATACTCATCTCTACTCCTGACTAAGATACAAAGGACGATAGCTGCCCTTGAAAAATAGGGAATGACGCTGACTTTCCATGAAAGGCAAGACAGGCATCTTTTTTCAAGAGGCAGGTAGTCCGTGTTCAATTTCTAAGATACAAAGCCTGTAAGAGCACAACGTGAAAATAGGAGTTCTGATCAATGAGTAGATACTCCTTGGAAGAACTATCTTTTTCACACAAGGTTTCAGGCGTGTTCATTTGTTAACTTCTTAACTAAGCTAAAAGTCCCAACTAAATCACTGGAATATAGCCTAGAGCAATGCTTCCTGCTCCTAGGTGTGTTCCAATGACACTACCAAATGTAGCAAGTGAAACATCCGTACCTACTCCAGATTCAAGTAAGTGCTGACGCAATTCCTCAGCCTTTTCAGGAGCATTTCCGTGAATGACAATGATACGGTATTGGCCTGAAGCTGTGGCTTCCTTGATAATCTCAATTAAACGCTTGGTTGCTTTCTTTTCAGTACGAACTTTTTCGTACACTTCAATCACACCTTGGTCGTTGAAATAAAGAATTGGCTTAATGCTTAGCAGATTGCCCAAAATAGCAGCTCCATTTGAAAGGCGTCCACCTTTCACCAAGTGGTCCAAGTCATCCACCATGATGAAAGCAGATGTGTGACTAATCTGAATAGCTAGCTTATCCTGAATAATGGCAAAATCATCGCCCTGGTCTCGCCAGTTAAAGACACTTTCAACCATGATACCCAGAGGAGCACTTGTAATCAAAGTGTCTGGGAAGGCAATGGTTAAGCCCTCATATTCTTCTATCATATACTGGATATTTTGGTAAAAACCTGAAATTCCAGAAGATAGGAAAAGCCCCAAGACATGGGTATAGCCTTGTTCTTTGAGCGAAGTCAAGATTTCATCTAACTTGGCAATGCTTGGTTGACTGGTCTTAGGCAATTCAGAAGCCTGAGCCATTTTTTGGTAAAATTCCTCAGCAGTCAGATTGATGCCTTCGACATACTCCTCACCATCAATATTGACAGGAATATCCAAGACATACAAATCTTCTCTTTGCAAGGTCTTTGCACTGAGATAGGCAGAAGAATCTGTGATAACAGCTAGTTTCATATTAGAACTCCAAATTGATTCCTGGTAAGTCTAATGCAATTTCAGTTACTTCGTAAGTCAAACGGTTAAGCATGTTCAAACATGGACGAGCCAAAGTTTCCACTTCTTCTTGATTAAACTCACTTGGTTCATTTACAATACGACCTTCTACATGGTTAACTTGGGAAATCGTTCCACTGATAACAAATTTGTCAAAGACAATCATAAAACTTAAGACAACCACTAAAGATGTCACTTGATTTTCTTGGTCATGTTGGAGTAATTGGAAGTTCACATCCACCTTAGTTTCAGGAGCTCCATTTTCATTTTCCCATTCAAAATTACGCGCATCAAAATGATACTGACTAACAAATTCTTGTTCACGTTTAAGATTCATGTCTTTCTCCCTTGGCTACAATATTATAAGCTATTGTACCATAATTTTTTATTTTCATCTAGTTTTCTAGGATTTAGTCAATCCCGATTTCAGCTCGAACTACATCTGCGATAGTATCAACATAGTAGTCCACTTCTTCTGTTGTAGGCGCTTCTGCCATGACACGCAAAAGGGGCTCTGTTCCACTTGGGCGAACAAGAATACGCCCATTCCCTGCCATTTCTTCTTCCATCTTCTCGATGATAGCCTTGATAGCTGGAACTTCCATAGCCTTTTCCTTCATGGCATTTTCCACTCGGATATTGACTAATTTTTGTGGATAGATAGTTACTTCTGCAGCCAACTCTGACAAGCTCTTACCAGTTTCCTTCATGATTTTTGTCAATTGGACAGCTGATAATTGACCATCACCCGTTGTATTGTAGTCCATCAAGATGACGTGACCAGACTGTTCACCACCGAGGTTGTAGCCTGATTTTCTCATTTCTTCCACAACATAGCGGTCGCCAACTGCAGTGACTGCCTTGTTAATGCCTTCACGGTCCAAGGCCTTGTGGAAACCAAGGTTGGACATAACAGTTGTCACGATTGTATTTTGGGCCAATTGTCCTTTTTCAGAAAGGTATTTCCCGATGATGTACATAATCTTGTCACCATCAACGATGTCGCCATTTTCATCAACAGCAATCAAACGGTCACTGTCTCCGTCAAAGGCCAAACCAATAGCTGAGCCGCTTTCTTTGACCACATCTTGAAGAGCTTCTGGGTGAGTTGAACCAACATTAAGGTTGATGTTAAGACCATCTGGTGTTTCCCCGATAACAGTTAATTGAGCGCCAAGGTCTGCAAAGATTTGACGAGCACTTGTAGAAGCCGCACCGTTTGCTGTGTCCAAGGCAACCTTCATTCCCTCAAGAGGAGTTCCAGTTGAAACAAGATAGCCTTCATACTTACGCAAGCCTTCTGGATAATCTACCAAGGTTCCCAAGCCTTCTGCACTTGGACGAGGAAGAGTATCTTCCGCAGCGTCTAGCAAGGCTTCAATTTCTGCTTCTTTTTCATCGTCCAGTTTGAAGCCATCACCGCCAAAGAACTTAATTCCGTTATCAAGGGCTGGATTGTGGCTAGCAGAAATCATGACACCAGCACTTGCTCCTTCAGTTTTTACCAAGTAAGCTACTGCTGGTGTTGCCAAAACACCTAGTTTGTATACGTGAATACCAACTGAAAGAAGACCAGCTACCAAGGCAGATTCTAGCATTTCCCCAGAAATACGTGTATCGCGTCCTACAAAAACTTTCGGTGCTTCCGTTTCATGTTGGCTAAGAACATAGCCTCCAAAACGTCCTAGTTTAAAGGCCAATTCTGGCGTTAATTCTACGTTAGCTTCTCCACGGACTCCATCAGTCCCAAAATATTTACCCATTTTTATAAAATCCTTTTCCTATTTTTAATTCGTTTTTGAACTAGTTGCTTTCGTTGACGAAGATGTCTCCGACGAACTGCTTGTTGTTGAATTTGATGTGCTTGAACTTGGTGCTACTGGTTTTGTAGTCACCTTCATTGTCGTGTCGAACGGAGTAATAACTGCCGGTAAGACAACACCATTGCGATCGATTGCCTGCAAAGGTACTGAACCACTGTAATTACCTGTTATTCGTTCGCTGGTTGGTAAAAGCGCAATAACTTTGTCAATCTTAGCTAATGTTTCCTGGTCAGTTGTGACCGAAACTCGTTCGTTTGACACGGTTATACTATCAATTTGTAACTTGGGATCAATCTGGCTTTGGTCAACTTGTGGCACAACAAGCATCCCATCTCGCTTAACCTTCTTCCCAACTTTCACTGTAATCTTTTGAGGCGTTGCCACAGCGGTCAATCCACTTGGAAGATTTTCAATATTCAAGGGAACTTCAATCGTTCCAACACTGGCATCCGTCAAATCAGCAGTTACCTTAAACTTACGAGTGCTCTCCTGCATTTCGCTGGCCAAGGTCACACGATTGGCTCCGGTTAATACCACTGAAACTTCTGATGCAAATCCGCTAATGAAATACTGGTCATCATCATAGTGAATAACAATAGGAACGTTCGTTATCGTATTGGTGTATGTTTCTGATTTAACCTGCCTTGCGGTATTACTATTTTGAAAGTTGGTTGACGTTGCATAGATGAATAAGATACAAGCAAAAAAGAGAGATGAAATGATGTATAGACTATTTTTTCTCATATTTCCAACCTCCTAACAAACGGTCCTTGAAACTGACTTTTTCCTCAACGGCTGGCAAAAGAATTGCTCGTAGCTCTGCTTCAAATTCTTCAATCGTCAAGTCGTGCTTGAAAACACCGTTATAGGTAATAGAAATGCCACCTGTTTCCTCTGAGACGATGAAGGTCAAGGCATCGGATACTTCTGACAAACCGATAGCCGCCCGATGTCTGGTCCCAAATTCCTTTGAAATCCCTGTGCTTTCTGTCAAGGGCAGATAGGCAGAGGTGACTGCAATCCGATTTTCTCTGATAATCACAGCACCATCGTGTAGGGGAGTGTTGGGGATAAAGATATTAATAAGGAGTTCAGCTGAAATATTGGCATCCAAAGGAATCCCTGTCGCAATGTATTCTTGCAAGGTCCGAACTCGTTGGATGGCAACCAGAGCACCAATCTTACGAGGACTCATATATTCAACCGACTTGACAAAGGCACGAATCATTTGCTCTTCTGCACTAATTTGAGCAGTAGAAAAGAAATCTGTCGCCCTTCCCAAGCGTTCCAAACCAGTCCGAATCTCTGGAGAGAAGATAACAACCGCAGCAATAACCCCATAGGTGATAATTTGATTAATCAACCAAGAAATCGTTGTTAAACCAAGGATATTGGCTACAACCTGGGCTAATACAAAGATCACGACCCCACGCACCAAAATCATAATCTTGGTGCCAGCTATCGCTTTTGTAAAACGATATAAAATATAGGCCACAATCAAAATATCAAACAGATTGATGGCAATACTCCAAGGACTAGAAAACAAGCTAGTCCAATATTGCAGGTTGGATAATTGTTGAAAGTTCATCTGCTGTCTCCTCTCTGTCCAAACACGTTCCTTTCTATTATACCATTTTTCTGGCATTTTTTTCCCTATCCTACTTCATTTTAAATTAAAGAAAAAATATGATAAAATAAACTGACTAGAAAAAACAAAGGAGAAACCATGTCTCAACTCTATGATATCACTATTGTAGGTGGCGGTCCTGTCGGGCTCTTTGCAGCCTTCTATGCCCACCTACGCCAAGCTAAAGTTCAAATCATCGACTCCCTTCCGCAACTAGGTGGACAACCTGCTATTCTCTATCCTGAAAAGGAAATTCTAGACGTACCGGGATTCCCAAACCTGACTGGAGAAGAGTTGACCAACCGCTTGATTGAACAACTAAATGGCTTTGATACCCCTATTCATCTCAATGAAACGGTTCTTGAGATTGAAAAACAAGAAGAAGTCTTTGTCATCACAACTTCTAAAGGAAATCACCTGTCTAAAACTGTTATCATTGCTATGGGGGGCGGTGCCTTTAAACCTCGTCCGCTGGAATTAGAAGGCGTTGAGGGCTATGAAAATATCCACTATCATGTTTCCAACATTCAGCAATACGCTGGTAAGAAAGTAACGATTCTTGGTGGGGGGGACTCGGCTGTGGATTGGGCTTTGGCTTTTGAAAAAATTGCACCAACTACCCTTGTTCACCGCAGAGATAATTTCCGCGCCTTGGAACACAGTGTCCAAGCCTTACAAGAATCATCTGTATCCATCAAGACACCATTCGTTCCTAGCCAACTCCTTGGAGATGGAAAAATGCTTGACAAGTTGGAAATCACAAAAGTTAAATCTGATGAAACAGAAACTATTGACCTAGACCACCTCTTTGTCAACTATGGTTTCAAATCTTCTGTTGGTAACCTTAAAAACTGGGGTCTGGACCTCAACCGCCACAAGATTATCGTCAACAGCAAACAGGAATCCAGCCAAGCAGGTATCTATGCTATCGGTGACTGCTGCTACTATGACGGAAAAATTGATTTGATTGCAACAGGACTGGGAGAAGCTCCAACTGCTGTCAACAATGCCATCAACTACATTGACCCTGAGCAAAAAGTACAACCAAAACACTCTACTAGTTTATAAAAAAGAACCACGAGTCAAATGCGATTCGTGGTTTTATAATTCATCGGCTATCTTATTGATTTTTCTAAGTCTGTGGTTGACACCACTTTTGGTCAGAGGGGTGCTGAGGCTGTCTGCCAACTGCTGGATAGAGTAGTCTGGGTGCTGAATCCGCAGTTGCGCTACCTCCTGCAAATCCACTGGCAGATTTTCTAAGCCCATGATATCTTTGATTTTACTGATATTGTTGATAGTCTTCATGCTGGCAGAAACTGTCCGAGCGATATTAGCTGTCTCGGCATTATTGGCCCTATTGAGGTCATTACGAGTTTCTCGTAAAATCTTAACCCGCTCAAAATCATCACGTGCCTGCATAGCTCCGATGACAATCAAGAAGTCCATAATATCTTCAGCACGCTGGAGATAGGTCACAGCTCCCTTTTTGCGCTCAAGCACCTTGGCATCCAGCAAAAACTGCTGGAGAAGAGAGGCAATCCCTTGCGCGTGGTCCAGATAAACAGAACTGATTTCCAACTGGTACTTGCCTGACTCAGGGTCACGAATGCTTCCATTTGCCAAGAAAGCGCCACAAAGATAAGCACGACCTGCTTCCTCATCTGATAAAATCTCCTCATCAATACCTGTTTCCAGGCCAAAGAAAGAGTCTGCCAAGTGCAAATCACTCAACAAGTCCTGCACCTTTTCATCTGTAAAAACGGTATAGACTCGATTCTTGCGAAGATTGCTCCGTTGGTGGTGGCGAATTTCCGATTTGATTTCGTAGAAATGGAGAAAGGACTCGTAGAGGTGACGAGCCAGTTTGGCATTTTCTGTCACAACTGACAAGGTCAAGCCCGAAGTCGAGAGACCGATACTTCCAGACATTTTGATAATGGCAGATAATTCATGCCGGCTCAGATGGTGTTGACCTAAGATTTCTTCTTTTACTGCTACTGTGAAACTCATTTTCTCACCTGTATAATCCGCATCAACTCATCCACAATCAAATCCCCATCGTGGAAGGCACCCCCATTTTCCAGACGAAGGAAGTTGGATGAAATCACGCGTGGAACTTGCTTACAAAGACCAGAAAAATCATGTTCCACCTGCACCAAGTATTCATCAAAACGGTTGGAATTCATGTATTCCTGAGGCACTTTTTCGATATTCACCAAGACAGTATCGATAAAAGGTCGACCAAGGTGACGATGCAAGACCTCTACGTGATCACTATCTGTAAAGTGTTCCGTCTCCCCACGTTGGGTCATGATATTGCAGACATAGGCGATTTCTGCCTTGGTTTCCAAAAGCGCCTGCCCGATTTCCTTAATCACGATATTGGGCAAAATCGAGGTAAAGAGGGAACCAGGTCCGAGGACAATCATGTCACTTTCAAGAATGGTCTGCACTACTCGACGGCTAGCCAGAGGCGTATCATCGTTGAGGGTATTGGTCACATAGACATGGTCAATCATGCCTGGATGGTCTGCAATATGACTCTCTCCAGCCACTTCTGTCCCATCCTGAAAGACTGCATGAAGGGTCAAAGGATGGTCACTGGAAGGATAAATCTTCCCAGTGGTATGGAAAAATTTGCTCAACAACTGCATGGCATTATAGGTCGAACCCTGCATTTCTGACAAGCCAGCAATGATGAGATTACCCAATGGATGACCAGCAAAGGCTCCTGCATCTTCAGAAAAGCGATACTGAAAGACTTTCTCATAAAACTTAGGCATATCCGACATGGCCACAAGGACATTGCGGAGATCTCCTGGCGGTGTCAATTGTTGCATATTTTTTCGGAGTTCACCTGATGAACCACCATCATCGGCCACCGTTACGATAGCAGCGATTTCCACATCTTTTTCACGCAGACTTTTAAGAATGACGGGGATCCCAGTCCCTCCACCAATCACCGTTATCTTTGGTTTTCTCATGAACGGTTTACCGTTTCCTTTCTTCGGTCTTTGTCGCGATGCCCTTCATTAACAGGCCAATTCTTGGATAAGTCCTGCGCCAAGCGTTTAGCAAAGGCCACACTACGGTGTTGCCCACCCGTACAACCCATGGCAATGGTCAAAACGGACTTACCTTCCTTTTGGTAACTTGGCAAAATCGGCTCA
Source organism: Streptococcus sp. HMSC063B03 (assembly GCF_001836965.1). Lineage (GTDB taxonomy): Bacteria > Bacillota > Bacilli > Lactobacillales > Streptococcaceae > Streptococcus > Streptococcus pneumoniae_F. The sequence goes on from NZ_KV831054.1 coordinate 22,438, forward strand.
ATCAAGGCCAACAAATGTTGATAGAAGTCTTCTGACTCAGGGTGATTCATGACATAGTCATAAACTGGTTCATCTACACCCGTTTGGTTTCGCAGTTCTGGAAGGTAGTATGGATTTGGCAAGAAACGGACATCAAAAACCAAGTCTGCATCAATCGGGATTCCATATTTAAAGCCAAAAGACATGACTTCGATACGGAAAGACTGGGCTTGTTCCTGATCAGAAAACTGCTCTGCAATGGTTTTACGCAGTTCACGAGGAGTAAGTTCAGTTGTATCCACCACATTTTGGCTCATATTTTTCAAAGGCGCCAAGAGTTCACGTTCCAGCTTGATGCCATCCAAAATCCGTCCATCTGCAGCTAGTGGGTGACTCCGTCTGGTTTCCTTGTAACGAGCGACCAATTCCTTATCAGCTGCATCCAAAAAGAGAATTTTAAAGTCCAGTTCTTCCTTGTTTTCCAACTCATCCAAAACAGCTTGAATCTCTGAGAAGAAAGAACGGCTACGCATATCTACTACCAAGGCCAACTTATGGTCGTCTTCCTTTGTTTCCACCAACTGCAAGAACTTAGGCAAGAGAGCTGGAGGCATATTATCAATAGTAAAATAACCCAAATCTTCGAAGGACTGAATGGCAACTGTTTTCCCTGCACCACTCATTCCTGTCACAATCACCAAGTGAAGTTGTTTCTTTGTCATCTTTTTCTCCTTATATCAAAAGAAGTTTGGCAACACCAAACTTCAACTAGCTTATCCAATCTCTGCGATGACTTCGATTTCGACTTTTACATCACGAGGAAGACGAGCTACCTCCACAGCTGAACGAGCTGGAAATTCCTCTTTAAAGGCCGTTTGGTAAACCTCGTTAAAAGGAACAAAGTCGTTCATATCGCTCAAGAAGCAAGTTGTTTTGACAACATGGTCAAAGTCTGTTCCTGCTTCTGCCAAAATAGCACCGATGTTTTTCAAGACTTGTTCTGTCTGTTCTTGGATCGTTTCTCCAACGATTTCCCCAGTTTCAGGAGATAGAGGAACTTGACCACTAGCAAACAAAAGGTTGCCAACGATTTTTCCTTGAACATATGGTCCGATAGCCTTTGGAGCTTTGTCTGTATGAATTGTTTTTGCCATTTCTTTACCTCATAATTTTTCTAAAATTGCATCCCAAGCCTCATCCATCCCTGCCTTGCTGACAGATGAAAAGAGGATAAAGTCGTCACTTGGGTCAAAGTTTAATTTCTTCTTAATTGCTGATTCATGCTTGTTCCACTTACCACGAGGAATCTTGTCTGCCTTAGTCGCAACGATGATGACCGGAATCTCATAGTATTTGAGAAATTCATACATCTGTACATCATCTGCTGACGGGTCATGACGAAGGTCCACCAAACTGACCACAGCACGGAGATTTTCCCGAGTTGTTAGGTACTCCTCAATCATGCGCCCCCACTTTTCACGTTCCTTTTTAGAAACGCGGGCATAGCCATAACCAGGCACATCTACAAAGCGCATCTTGTCATCAATGTTAAAGAAGTTGAGAAGCTGGGTTTTACCAGGTTTCCCTGATGTTCGGGCTAGATTCTTACGGTTCAGCATAGTGTTGATAAAGCTAGATTTACCAACATTGGAACGCCCTGCTAGGGCAATCTCTGGCAGTTCATCCTGCGGATAGTGGGATTTATTCGCCGCACTGAGCAAGATTTCTGCATTGTGTGTATTAAGTTCCATAGTCACCTCTAGGCTGTTTCTAGGATTGGTTTATCCGTTCCATCGACAGCTTCTTTAGTGATGCGGACCAATTTCACATTTTCCTGACTTGGTACTTCAAACATGACATCCAGCATGGTTTCTTCGATGATGGAGCGAAGACCACGCGCACCAGTTTTGCGTTCGATGGCTTTATTGGCAATCTCTTGAAGAGCTTCGTCGTCAAATTCCAACTCGACATCATCGTAAGAAAGCAAGGTTTGGTACTGTTTCACCAAAGCATTTCTTGGCTCTTTCAAAATGCGCACCAAGTCATCAACCGTTAATTGCTCAAGAGCTGCAAAGACAGGCAAACGTCCAATCAACTCAGGGATAATACCAAATTTTTGAATATCTTCAGCGATGATTTCTTGCATGTAAGAGCTGTTTTCATCAATCGCTTTATTGTTTTGACCAAATCCGATGACTTTTTCACCCAGACGTTGTTTGACGATTTCTTCAATACCATCAAAGGCACCACCCACGATGAAGAGGATGTTTTTGGTATCTACTTGAATCATCTCTTGTTGCGGATGTTTTCGTCCACCTTGAGGCGGCACGCTAGCAACAGTTCCCTCGATAATCTTGAGAAGGGCTTGTTGCACCCCTTCACCAGAAACATCACGTGTGATAGACACGTTCTCGCTCTTCTTGGCAATCTTATCAATTTCATCCACGTAGATAATGCCACGCTCTGCACGTTCAATGTTAAAGTCAGCAGCCTGCAGGAGTTTGAGGAGGATATTTTCCACATCCTCACCAACATAACCAGCCTCAGTAAGAGCTGTTGCATCCGCAATCGCAAAAGGCACATTCAAGCTCTTAGCCAAGGTCTGGGCAAGAAAAGTTTTTCCTGAACCGGTTGGCCCAATCATCAAGATATTTGACTTCTGCAAATCCACATCTTCTGACTCTTCACGCGTATCGTGGAAATTGATGCGTTTGTAGTGGTTGTAAACAGCTACTGCCAAGGCACGCTTGGCACGATCTTGACCGATTACATAGTGGTTCAAGATATGGAGGAGTTCGATTGGTTTTGGAACTTCAGACAAGTCTGCCAAGACTTCTTCCGCCAACTCCTCTCGAATGATTTCCTGAGCCAACTCCACACATTCATTACAGATAAAGGCGTTGTTGCCTGCGATTATTTTTTGTACTTCTTCTTGGCTTTTGCCACAAAATGAGCAATAAACCATCATATCATTATTCCTATTTGTAGGCATGATTTCCTTCCGTTCTATTCTATACTGTCATTCTATCTAAAATAAGGTCATGTAAAAAGCATGAATACTATTGACCAAATTAGTAAAGGCATTTAACCAGAGCAGGACAGAAAGTCCATAACGCTTTTTACGAAAAGCCTGTGCTCCTGCAAGCAAGCAGACCAAACACAGCATGGCTGTGAAAAAACCAAATATACTACGTTCCATTAGACTTCCTTTCTCTTGCGGTATTGGATGGTAAAATCATAAGGATTTTTCTCATCTTTGGTATAAGATTTGCTTGAAACCGTCTCAAAAAGAGACAAGTCAAACTCTTCAGGAAAATAGGTATCTCCCTCCACCCGTGCATGGATTTGAGTGACAATGACTTCATCCAAATAGGGTTCAAAAGCCTGAAAAATTTGCTTTCCACCGATAATATAGAGATTCTTGTCTTGACCCTGATACCAGTCTAGAACAGACTGGATGTCCTGAAAAGTAGTAACTCCGTCTAGCTTTTCTTCCAAATTACGTGTCAAAATCAAGGTCTCCCGTTTTGGAAGCAGTCGACGTCCCATCCCATCAAAGGTCACGCGTCCCATCAAGATAGCATGATTCAGAGTTGTTTCTTTAAAGTGTTGCAATTCTGCTGGCAAATACCAAGGCAGACGATTGTCCTTCCCAATCACACCCTCTTCATCCTGGGCCCAAATAGCTACAATTTTCTTAGTCATGCTTCCATCCTTTTTACTGATAGTACTATTTTATCAAAAAACTCAAAAAAAGACTGGTTTGGAATGCGTTCAGTTTGATAGAAAAGAAGCAGGCTAGCTTTAGCCTGCTTCTCCGGTCCCTAGGACATACGTTTCTTTGCTTCTAATTCAATTTTTTTGACTACTTCTTGAATGTTCAATCCAGTTGTATCAAGGTAAACTGCATCCTCTGCTTGTTTGAGAGGTGAAGTCTCACGATGGCTATCCTTGTAGTCACGCGCAGCAATTTCCTCTTTTAGGGTTTCAAGATCTGTTTCAATTCCCTTGGCAATATTTTCCTTGTAACGGCGTTCTGCTCTTTCATCAACAGAAGCTACTAAGAAAATTTTCAGTTCTGCTTGTGGCAATACAACAGTCCCAATATCGCGACCATCCATGACAATCCCACCTTGCTGGGCAATCTCTTGTTGGAGAGAAACTAGTTTCTCACGTACTTCAGGAATTGCTGCAATAGCAGAAACATGATTGGTCACTTGATTTTCACGAATAGGATGGGTAATATCCACATCTCCTACAAAGACAAGCTGTTCTCCAGTTTCTGAACGTCCAAAGCTGATTGGATGCTGGTCCAATAAGGCTAAAAGTTCCTCAATCTCTTCCACTCCTAACTGGTGTTTCAGAGCCATATAGGTCGCCGCACGATACATGGCACCTGTATCTAGATAGGTATACCCAAAATCTTTAGCAATAATCTTAGCAACCGTACTCTTACCGCTTGAAGCTGGACCATCGATAGCAATTTGAATCGTCTTCATTTATGACTCCTATCTAGTCTTAATCACATCTCCAGGATTTGCAAACCAAGATCCTGTAGCCATATGTCCAGGATTCAATGCTTCTAATTGAGCAATTGAAATACCTGCACGTTGCGCCAAGACAGCTTCACCCTCACCAGCCTGAACTGTAATTGTTCCTTCACTAGCAGCATGTTCTTCAGAATGACTCTCACTAGAGGAGCTCGCTGTAGAAGTTGCTTCTTCAGTCTTGCTAGATGAAGAAGACGATTCTTCTGTTACAGAAGTTGAAGCAGGGGCAGATGAATCATAAAAATCTTTCAAGGCTGCTGTACGATTACTCCCACCACTTGAAAGATAAATCAATACTATAATCATTGCCACAACAATCACGAAAAAGAGACTAGCTAGAATCGTCAAGACACGATTTGCAACAATACCTGTACCTTTTTGATTACGTTGACGTCGTTCCGTTCTCGTCTGTTCTTCCTGATTCTCATAAATATCTTCTTGCCACGGTTCTTTTGCCATACCTTACTCCTTGTTTTTTTTTACTTTTCTTATTACAATATAAATATGAAAATCACACTTATACCTGAACGCTGCATCGCCTGTGGGCTTTGCCAAACTTATTCTGATTTATTTGATTACCACGATAATGGAATCGTGCGTTTTTACGATGACCCTGACCAACTAGAAAAAGAAATCTCTCCTAGTCAGGACGTCGTAGAAGCTGTTAGAAACTGTCCGACACGTGCCTTGATTAAAGATTAACTCTAATACCGACAAGAACGTTCCACTCCTTCTAGTTTAGCATATTTCCATGCAAAATTATAGTCTTTTCTCTTTATTTTTTTCTGTAAAATCAGGAAGGTCACTTTTTTCTTTGACGAGATAAAGTGGTCTTTTTTTAGTCTCTAGATAAATCTTACTGATATACTTGCCGAGAATCCCAATGGTCAAGAGTTGAATCCCACCAAGGAAGAGAATAACAGCCATCAGAGAGGTCCAACCTGATGTCGGATTACCCAAAATGAGAGTCCGAACCACAACAAAAAAGGTCATAAGCAGAGAAATAAAACACGATAGGAGACCTGCCACAAAGGCTATAATCAAGGGAAAATCTGAAAAATTAACAATCCCTTCAATGGAGTAGAAAAAGAGTTGCCTAAAACTCCAACTGGTCTTACCAGCCTTCCTTTCGACATTTGGATAGTCCAGATAGTGGGTTTTAAAACCCACCCAGGCAAAGAGTCCCTTCGAAAAACGATTGGACTCAGTCAAGCTTAAAATGGCATCGACTACAGACCTTCTCATCATGCGAAAATCACGGACACCTGACGGCAGGGCTACTGGACTAATTTTTTTCATGAAGCCGTAAAATAGATTAGCACAAAAACTGCGAAAGAAGGGTTCCCCCTCCCGACTAGTTCTCCTGGTCCCAACACAGTCCAAGTCTGTATTCTGGTCTAGTAAGGCTTTCATCTCAAGCAATATACTAGGAGGATCTTGGAGGTCTGCATCCATCACCACCACTAGATCTCCTGTCGCATATTGCAAGCCTGCATACAGAGCTGCTTCTTTGCCAAAATTTCGCGAGAAAGAAATATAATGCACTGCTGGATTTTGCTCCCGATAGGTCTTTAAGAGTTCCAAGGTCCCATCACTTGATCCATCATCGACAAAGACATACTCGATTTCTGTTCCCAAATCCGGAAGTAAAGCTTCCAAAGCCTGATAAAAAAGAGGAAGTACTTCCTCTTCGTTTAAACAGGGGACAATGATTGACATCACCATCTTAGTCTTCAAATCCATTTGGATGCTTGCTTTGCCAACGCCATGCGTCTTCACACATTTGGGTGATGTCTAGTTCTGCTTCCCAACCGAGTTCTGCTTTGGCTTTTGCAGGATCTGAATAGCAAGCTGCAATATCACCTGGGCGACGGTCTACAATGCGGTAAGGAATTGGACGTCCCACTGCTTTTTCCATATTTTGGATAATTTCAAGAACTGAGTAGCCTTTACCTGTTCCAAGGTTATAAACGTTTAGACCTGAACCTTTTTGGATTTTTTTCAGAGCTGCAACGTGACCTTTGGCCAAATCGACAACGTGGATATAGTCACGAACACCAGTTCCGTCTTCCGTATCGTAATCGTCTCCAAACACTTGCACTTGCTCTAATTTCCCAACGGCTACTTGAGTCACATATGGCAAGAGGTTGTTTGGAATACCGTTTGGATTTTCTCCCAAATCACCACTCTCATGGGCTCCGATTGGGTTGAAATAACGAAGCAAGACCACATTCCACTCTGAGTCTGCCTTGTAGATATCCGTCAAAATTTCCTCAAGCATAAGCTTAGTACGACCGTATGGATTGGTTACTGAAAGTGGGAAATCTTCCAAGATTGGCACTGTATGAGGATCTCCGTAAACTGTCGCAGAAGAACTGAAAATGATATTTTTACAGTCGGCTTCTTCCATAACTTTCAAAAGGCTAACAGTTCCTGCGATATTGTTGTCATAGTAGGTAAGAGGGATACGAGTGGATTCACCGACAGCCTTCAAACCAGCAAAGTGAATGACACCTGTTGGTTCTTCTTGCTTGAAAATATCTCTGAGAGTATCCGTATCACGGATATCCGCCTCATAGAAAGGCACCTCAACTCCTGTGATTCTTTCAACAACTTCTAAACTTTTACGGTTGCTGTTGACAAGGTTATCCACCACAACAACCTGATGACCTGCTTGGATTAACTCAATAACAGTGTGGGTTCCGATAAAACCTGCTCCACCCGTTACCAAAATCTTTTCTTGCATCTTTTTTCCTCGATTCTCGGATTATTTTTTCTTATTTTACCATTTTTGATAGGGAATGTCATTTGCCATCCTAGAGGGGAGGCTAAAATTTCAGTAAAATTCTTATTCTCTTTTTACTCGTTTGACATAGTTTTCAATTGGATAGTTTAGAGGATCCAAAGTCATCTCCTTGTCTTGGATCAGTTGAGCTAGATGGTAACCAATGATAGGACCCGTTGTGAGGCCTGATGAACCTAGTCCACTAGCAGCATAGACACCTGCTAATTCTGGAACCTGCCCAAAGAAAGGAGAGAAATCACTGGTATAGGCACGGATTCCCACACGCTCAGCTCTTGAAGTCGCTCTAGCTAAAACTGGATAATGGGGCAAGGCTGCCTCCTCCATTTGTTTGAGCAAGATTTTATCTACCGTCAAATCAAATCCCATATCATTTTCATGGGTAGCACCTAAGGACAATTTCCCACCTGCAAAAGGAATCAAATCCCACTCCCCTTCAGGCATAACAACAGGGTAAGCTTCCATGTCTTGGGCAAGTTGATAATCTCGGAGTTGCCCCTTTTGGGGACGAACATCTACTTCATAACCTAAAGTCTCTAACAGGTGTCCCAACCAAGCTCCCGCCGCCAAAATAACCTGATCAAACACCTCTTCGTCAATCTGGTAACCTGATGCTAAAGGTGTCAGAGTTACTTTTTCTTTGACCAGCTTGACCTGACTGGCTTCTAGTAAACGAGTCACTAAGAGTTGACCATCTACTCTCGCTCCACCAGAAGCATAGAGCAAGCGATCAAATCCCTGCAAGCCAGGGAATAATTCATTAGCTGATGCTGGATCCAGAATGGCTAACTGATCTATCAAGGGAGATTCTTCTCTGCGCTGGAGGGCTAGTTGATAGAGTTCTTCCAACTTGGATTCGTCCTTTTTCAAGAGAAAAACTCCTGAGCGTTGGTAAAAGTCGATTTCCTGACCAGACTTTTCTAAATCAGCCAACAAATCCACATAAAAGTCAGCTCCCAAGCGCGCCATCTTGTACCAAGCTTTATTGCGGCGTTTGGAGAACCAAGGACTGATAATTCCCGCTGCTGCCTTGGTAGCCTGACCTTGTCCATGGTCAAAAACGGTCACCTCTAAATCTGCTTCTTTGGAGAGGTAGTAGGCGGCTGTGGCACCTACAATCCCTGCTCCAATAATGGCAACTTTTTTCATTGTCTTCACTTCCTAACTAGATATGGTGGAAAGGATTGGTCGATGCCTGACTAGGCAAGATATCAATATCCCAGCCCTTTTCTTCCTTCCATTGAGTAAGTAGTGCTGCAATTTTTTCCACAAAAAGCACTTCAATATAGTGACCTGGGTCCAATGCTAGCAAGCCATCAGACAACATATCCTGGGCAGTGTGGTAGTAAATATCACCAGTGATATAGACATCCGCTCCTTTAGCTAAAGCATCCTTATAGAAAGACTGCCCGCTACCACCACAGATGGCCACTCTTGAAATAGACTTCTGCAAATCACTCTCTTGATAATGCACCATTCGAAGGCTATCTAAACCAAAGACTTGCTTGACATGTTGGGCCAATTCCCCAAATGTCTGAGGCTGAATAGTTCCAATACGACCAATTCCACGTTCTGGACCTGTCTCCTGTAGATAGGTCGTTTCCTCGATACCTAGCATCTGGCAGAACCAGTCATTGAGGCCATTTTCAACGATGTCAATATTGGTATGGCTGACATAAACTGCAATGTCATGCTTGATGAGATCAATGTAAATCTGATTTTGTGGACGGCTAGCTACCAAATCCTTGATGGGACGGAAAATAGGTGCGTGCTTAACGATAATCAAGTCTACACCCTTTTCAATAGCTTCAGCCACCGTTTCTTCACGAATATCCAGAGTCACCATGACCCTTTGGATATCCTTGTCCAAAGTGCCAATTTGCAGACCACGACTGTCTCCCTCCATGGAAAATTCCTGAGGGCAAAAGGCTTCATACGCGTTAATCACTTCACTTGCTAACATGGAGCACCTCCTTGATGGCTTGAATCTTATCTACTAGAACTTGACGTTCTTCCAGATTTTTGTCTGGGATTTGTCCAAGGGCAAACTCTAGCTTAATAGCTTCTTTTTGCCATTTTTGGACAAAGACTGGGCTGACTTCTTTGGACAAAAAAGGACCAAAGCGGACATCGCTGGCTGATAGCTTCATTTGTCCTGCTTCCACCACCAAAATCTCGTAAAACTTGCCAGCTTCTTCTAAGATGCTTTCGGCTATAATCTGAAATCCGTTGTCTTGCAACCAGATACGCAAGTCGTCTTCACGATTATTAGGCTGGAGGATCAAACGCTCTACATTAGCTAGCTTGTCCAAGCCTTCTTCTAAAATCCTCGCAATCAAACGACCACCCATACCAGCAATGGTAATGACCGACACTTGGTCTGCCTCTTCAAAGGCTGCCAAGCCATTGGCTAAACGAACCTGGATTTTCTCCTTTAGACCGTGAGCCTCAACATTTTTGACCGCAGACTGATAGGGGCCTTCCACCACCTCACCTGCAATGGCACTTTTGATTTGGCCTCTTTCGACCAACTCGATAGGCAGGTAAGCATGGTCACTTCCCACATCTAGTAAAATGGCTCCCTGCGGCACAAAAGACGCCACCAACTCTAATCTCTTTGAAATCATCTTCTCTCACTTTCCAAAACTCTATTACCTCTTATTATACCACATTTCAACTAGCACTTCTGCACCTAAAAAGACCGCAATCCACAGATTGCAGCCTTTCTTTATTTTCTGGCTTGATAGCGACTAGTCAGGATGAAAATCACGGTAAAGACCAACATCATGACACCATAAACAGGTAATGTTTGTCCTGTTAAGATTGAAATTTCAAGCAGTTTTTGAATTCTTGGGAAGAGAGCTGTGGCTAGGAAGCCTCCTACTGACCAAACAATCAAGAGGACACGCCATAGGGTAAATGGCATGCAGGCTCTAAATACGGATAAGAAACCAATTGATCCCAAGAGATAATAGAGTAGAGTTGAGATTTCTAACTCAGACCAACCTTGGCTACTTCCAAATATTTTCACAAAAAGAACGCTGAAGACGACCATGAGAGCACTTGGTAGAGCACGAAGCATAGATCTTCTGAGGAAGTTTGGCTCAACAGGTTTGATATTTCGCTCAAAAGTCAGAACGAATGGTGGGAAACCTTCCACGAACTGGTCAATCATGGTAATCTGGATTGGAATGAAGGGAAAAATCAAGATCCACTCAGACCGACCTAGTAAAGCACTGGCGATACAGATAACTGCGAGCAAGAAGGAATAAATCGTCTTAATCAAGAAAATCGGGGCGATGTGGGCAATGTTATTGACCACACGACGACCTTCAAAGAGAATCTCAGGAACATCATTGAAGTCAGAGTTCAAGAGAACCAGATTGGCAATCTGACGAGTCGCGGGATCTCCCTCAGCCATCACGATAGAACAATCCGCCTCACGAAGAGCCAGAATATCATTAACTCCATCCCCTGTCATAGCTGTTGTATGACCCGCTTTTTTCAGTGTTTGGATGATGAGTTTCTTTTGATGAGGGGAAACACGTCCGAAAATCGCAGTCTCCTCCGCCATAGCAACCAATTCCTCATCCGTAATTTTCGAGCAATCGACATAGCTGTGGTAGTCCGCAAAGCCAGCCTTCTGGGCAATGCTAGATACCGTAACTGGATTGTCACCAGAGATAATCTTGAGGCCCACTTCCTGAGAACGGAGATAGTCTAGTGTCTCTGCTGCTCCTTCTCGTATCGGGTCCAAGATCTCCAGCAAGGCTAGAGCCTGAATATCAGATGGTTTCTGTGGTTTGTGGTGGTCTAATTTTTCCTGACTGAGGGCTAAGACCAAGACACGTGAACCTCTCTCCAAGGCCTCTCTGGCTTCTGGGACCTCAGAATCCAGCAACATCTCAGGTGCCCCTAAGAAAACTGTCCCCAGACCTTCCAATTCCATAGCTCCCCACTTGCGGTCGCTTGAGAAAGGAAGATTAGAGAGCATAGGATAGGCTACTTGGCCTTGGAAACGCTGGCGAATAGCTTGAGCTGTTGGATTTTTATCCTCACTGTGAGCTATGTAGCTAGCTAAAATGCTGGCAATAGTCTCTTCACCATAAGTGTCCGTCAGTGGAAGAACAGCCTCCACCTGCATCTTTCCTTGGGTGATGGTGCCCGTCTTATCCAAACAGAGCATATCCACGCGCGCCAAGGTCTCAACAGAGTACATCTCCTGCACCAAAACCTTTTTCAAGCCCAGCTTAATCACCGCGGTTAAGAGTGAAGTGATGGTCAAAAGAGCAATTCCCTTAGGTAACATCCCCAAAAGAGCTGTCGACGAATTTACAACGGACGACTTAAGAGGCAAGCCTTTTAACATCAAGGCTTCTAGCAAGAGAGCCAGACCAAAGGGAATGATAATTTTCCCAGTAAAACCTGCTAGCTTGTCCAGTGATTTCATGATACGAGAGTTGATGGGTTTAACGGTCTTGGCTTCCAGCATGAGTTTGGCAGCATAGTTGTCTGCACCGACATGATGGACACGAGCTAAAACTGCCCCACTGGCTAAGAAACTTCCTGACAAAAGCAAGGCATCCACTTCCTTTTGCACCAAATCACTTTCCCCCGTCAACATGGCTTCATTGACTTCCGCAAAGCCTTCCAAAACCAAGGCATCACTAGGAATCTGCTCTCCTGCAGACAAACGAATGACATCTCCTAACACCAATTCTTCAGGATTCAGAGCCACTTCTTGGCCATCACGAATAGTCTTGACCTTTTCCTTGGTCATGAGATTGAGCTTGTCCACCATGTGTTTAGCCCGCAGCTCGGTCACAATCCCAGAAAAAGCGTTAAAGCAGATAACAGCAAAAAAGACCAAATTGCTCCAAGCCTGCACAAAGGCAAGGGCCAAAGCAATGGCAAAGTTCAAAGCGTTAAAAAGGGTAAAGACATTTCGTTTAACGATTTGCCAAGTGCTAGTACTGGCCGATGCAGTAAAATCATTGACCAAGCCCTTAGCCTGTCTTTCCTTGACTTCTCTTTGGGTTAATCCCATAATCTTATTTTTATCCATAAATTCTATCATATCATTTTTTTTAACAGAATTCTAATCTCACCCCAAATATGCACCTAGTCAAGGGAAAAGTTTGCCAGCCCTCCTTTGATAAGGTATAATAATAACAAGAAAATAATTGAAGGAGATCGCATGTTTTATACTTATTTACGTGGATTGGTTGTCTTGCTCCTATGGTCCATCAATGGCAATGCCCACTATCATAATACTGATAAAATTCCTAATCAAGATGAAAATTATATTTTAGTTGCGCCTCATCGCACTTGGTGGGATCCAGTTTATATGGCCTTTGCGACCAAACCAAAACAGTTCATCTTTATGGCCAAAAAAGAACTCTTTACCAACCGTATCTTTGGTTGGTGGATTCGTATGTGTGGTGCCTTTCCTATTGACCGTGAAAATCCTAGCGCCTCAGCCATCAAATACCCTATCAATGTTCTCAAAAAAAGCGACCGCTCTCTCATCATGTTTCCAAGTGGGAGCCGTCACTCAAACGATGTCAAGGGTGGCGTAGCCTTGATTGCCAAAATGGCCAAGGTCCGTATCATGCCGGTTACCTACACAGGTCCCATGACTTTGAAGGGCTTAGTTAGCCGTGAACGTGTCGATATGAACTTTGGAAATCCAATAGATATCTCAGATATCAAGAAAATGAATGATGAAGGTATTGAAACAGTCGCCAATCGCATCCAAGCAGAATTTCAACGTTTGGACCAAGAAACGAAACAATGGCACAATGATAAAAAACCAAATCCACTCTGGTGGTTTATCCGCATCCCTGCTCTCATCCTTGCCATTATCCTCGCTATCCTAACTATCATCTTTAGCTTTATCGCAAGCTTCGTATGGAATCCAGATAAAAAGAGAGAGGCTCTTGGTTAAATAAATACAACAATCCCTTGGCAAAAGCCAAGGGATAAATCTTTTATTCGATTTTCCATTTTTGGGCCAACCAGCTGGAAAAAACTAGAAATCGCTCAGCTACTTGTTCATGGTGTCCATAAGGATCAAAGACAAACTGACCGTTCGGATAGCGTTTCTGAAGACTGGTATGGATTTTCTTAGCATAGACTGGTGCTTGACCCAAGCGATTAGTATGGTGTGCTCCTTCTGTTTGACCATTCTGTAAATACAGCAAACAGTCTAGATTTTTCACTGTCTCTGCCTTGCAGTAAGTCACAAAATCAGGATACCAAAAGGAACCGCAGATGGAGAAGACACAGGAAACCTTGTCAAAGCTGAAAAGACTGTAAACTGCCGCCAAGCCACCTAGTGAATAACCTCCATAAGCAAGGCGAGTTTCGTCCAGGCGATAAAGCGACTGCAACTTGTCTAAAAGACCTCCAAACAAATGATCATGATAGGCGTTGGCCTGACCTCCAAAATCTGGAGCTCCATCTCTCAGAGCTGATGTCGCCCAGGGAGTGTAGTCGTCTAGGCGATTTTTAGAGGTCAAGCCCACTAAAATCACAGATTCGGAAAGGGACGATAGGAAATCCAAGTTTCCATCATTCAATAAAATAGCCGGATAGGTTTGATTGGGGTCGTAGTTAGAGGGAAGGCTGATTTTGACTTGAGTTCCTTCCCAATCAAACTCATTATTTATTGATAAAGTCATTGATTTTCTCAAGAGAATCAATCACTGCTGGACCATAGTCCATCAATTCATCGTAAGAGATGGTCATGATTTTTTGATTCTTAATAGCAGGAACGCTTTCCAAAACAGCATTTGCCTTCATCAACTCTACTGCTTTTTCATCCAATTTTTTATTGCGGTCGCTGGTTACATAGATAATCAATTCAGGATCCATTGACACGAGGTTTTCCAAGGTCAAGCCTGATGTCCCCGTAGCAACGTTTGTATAACCAAGTTGGTTCAGCAAACTTTCTTGCAAAGCAGACTTGTAGGCACCGAAGGTTTCATCATTATAAGCAACCATAATCAAAGCCTTTTTCTTTTCACCTTGACTTGCTGGATTTGCTTTCTTAACAGCGTCAATTTTAGTTTGTAATTGGGCTGCGTATTCATTGGCCTTGTCCTGAACATTAAAAATCATTCCAAGATTTTTAACATCTTCTACAATATTTCCTAAATCTTGCTGAATCGTTGAGAGAGAAGCTTTTTGCGTATAGACTGGGATTTTGTTTTCATTCCAAGTGCTAACTGTCCCCAAGGATTTTTCAGAAAACATCATGTTTCGACCCATCACAGCGTCTGGCTCATAAGAAAGGACTGTCTCTTGTGAGACTGTTTTTTTATCCCCAATTTGAGGAATAGCTGCAATAGCATCCTTGTATTTGTCCGTCACAGCATTATCAGGATTAAGCATGCCAGCAATTTTATCCTTCAAGCCTAACTCCAATAAGATTTCAGTGGTTGAAAGATTGTTGGTGATAACTTTTTCAGGCGTCTTGTCAAAAACTTGTTCGACTTCATTTCCTTTCGCGTCATAGGTCTTAACCGTTAGTGGATAAGTCGTCTCTGCTTTAGCCTTTTGACTTGTTTCTGTGCTAGATTGTGTGGTAGCTTTTTCTGTAGTAGTATTGCCACAAGCTGCCATGGTTAGGGTAGCTACTGTTACGAGTAAAATGCTTAGTGATTTTTTCATCTTGTTTTCCTTTTCATTCTTATAAATAGTGAATCATGGCTTGCTGATCCTCGGTCCAAGTCACCTGACTTTGAACTCCGTATACAGTTTGCAATGACTCAGGGGTGATGGTCTCCTTTGGAGTCCCTTGGTAAAGGATTTCCCCCTCTTTCATCAGATAGAGATAATCCGAATAGCGACAAGCAAGTTGAATATCATGCAGGACAGCTAGAACATTAACCTTGAGATTCTTCACAATGGCCAACAAGTCTAGCTGATACTTGATATCCAGGTGATTGGTTGGTTCGTCCAAGAGCAAGAGAGTCGGTTCTTGCGCCAAGGCGCGGGCTAGTAAGACTCGCTGTTTCTCTCCCCCTGACAGGGACGAATAGAGACGAGTTTTCTTCTCGAGCATATCCACCTTAACGAGGGCATCTTGAACGAGGGCATAATCCCTTTCCCTTTCCTTCTGTAAAAAAGAGAGGTGGGGAGTTCTTCCCAGCAAGACGATTTCCTCAACTGTACAATCAAACTGCAATTGATTAAACTGGGTGACAACTGCCATTTGCTTGGCTGTTTCTTTGATCGTCCATTGTTCCAGAGGCTTTCCATCTAAGCTTATCAAGCCTTTATCCGCCTTTTCCTGACGATAGAGGAGTTTAAGCAGGCTGGTTTTTCCACTTCCATTTGGTCCTAGTATCGTGTGAAATTGATTCCCTTCAACTTTAAGAGAAACTCCCTTGAGGATTTTTTTCTCTCCCAGTCCAAAATGGATATCCTTACAAATCAAGTCCATGTCAGACCCTCACCTCCCTTCGCCTACCTCCAACAATGTAGATAAAGAAGGGAGCACCTACTAAGGCTGTGAAAATACCAATAGGAAGCTCTGCGTTTGGAATGATGATACGAGAGAGTACGTCTGCCCAGATGACAAAGAGGGCACCTAGCAAGGTTGCAACAGGAAAAAGTCTCTTGTAACTCGTTCCTACTAACCCTCGAGCTAAATGTGGAGTAATCAGACCGACAAATCCAATAATCCCACAGGTTGCCACTAAGACTGCTGTCAGCACAGCCACCATGGTCACATAAAGATACCAATAAAAGCGTAAGGGAATCCCCAAAGTTAAAGCAGCCTCATCTCCCATCATCATCGCATTGAAAACACGATACTGAGTAGAGAAAAATAGAAAGGCTATTCCTACTACTATAGTTGGCAGGACCAAGTCTGCCCAGGAAGTCCCAGCGAGCGAGCCCATGGTCCAAAACTTAATGGTCATCACACTGTCCGCATTAGCTCCGACTGAGATAATAAAGTTGGAAAATGCCAGAAAGAGAGCGTTGACCACCGTTCCTGATAAAATCAGACTGGAAGTCGTCATCCTTCCCTGAATAGAGGCAATGATGAGGACAGCAATTGTTGCCAAAATAGCTCCAAGAAAAGCTCCAAGGCTAATCACCAATTTTAAACCAAAAATGATGCTCAAGGTTGCCCCTAGAGTTGCACCCGCAGAGATTCCTAAGACATAGGGCTCAGCGATGGGATTGTTTACCGTGGACTGCATCACACTACCACACATAGAAAGGCCTGCTCCTACTATCAGACCTAACAATACTCGGGGGAATCTCATGTTCCATACAATGGCAAGAGTAGACTTAGAAACCTCTCCTATCTCAAGAGGAAATCCCAACCTGCTCAAAATAATCCGATAGGTATCTCCTAAATCAATCGCAACAGATCCCATTGAAACTGCTAGAAAGAGAGAAATCCCTAAAATACCTAGCAAAATACCTAAAAGCAATACAAATTGCAGGTCCTGTCGGCTTCCAGAAAATTTGGAAAGCATGCAAACCTCCTTTGATAGAATCTTAAAAATTTAGAAAATTCTCATGAAAAGTATACCATATTTTCAACAATGGAACAAGATGAGAAAAATAAATATAGTTGGTCTTACAGTACTAATAATCGTAACCGAAGATTATACTTGAGTATATCGAGGTAAAGTGACAACATAAAAAGCCCTCTGAAAATAGAGAGCCACCTGTTTATATAATTAGTGAGAATCTTTATGTCACCAATTCTCCCACTGGGTTTCGACTTTCACCTCACCATAGTTGCTTGGAGAATACTTGCTGTCATAAATCGAGCACCAATCTTTCAGGACTTTCTGATTTACGATTTCGTCGTAGTAAGAATCCAAATCCTTGGCAGTGATACCGTACTGCTCTAGGTAGGATTTCACCTGAGCCTCGTCTTCGATGTAATTTTTCGTATCTGCCTTCTTCAAAACTATTTTTACAAATTTTTTTAAACTACGTTCTTTATGAGAATATACAGTCCACATTTTTATACTAACGTTGGACTCTATCCGTTTTTCAAATGAAATTAAGCTTAATTGAGCTTCGGATTTAAAATTAAAATCTATAGCAATTTTCTCATAGCTATCTGGTAAAGCATTTTCCTCATAGACGACACTTGGATAAAATCTATAATCATCACTATACTCTTGATATTTATGTGCTTCAACATCTTTCAACTTGTTAAAGACATTATTTCCTAGATAGGTTTTCTCTGTTTCCTGATAAATCTCATCAAAGATATTTTTAGGTTGTTGGATAAAAAAGTAGAAACAGGATAATACAATTATCACGAATAAGGATACTAGGCCTAGGATTTTCTTCATGTTATCACCAATTCTCCCACTGGGTTTCGACTTTCACCTCACCATAGTTGCTTGGCGAGTACTTGCTGTCATAAATCGTGCACCAATCTTTCAAGACTTTCTGGTTGACGATTTCGTCGTAGTAAGAATCCAAGTCCTTAGCAGTGATACCGTACTGTTCTAGGTAGGATTTCACCTGAGCTTCGTCTTCAATATAAGTTTCCGTATCTGCTTTCTTCAAACCTATTTTGACAATTTTTTTTAAAGTACGGTCTTGATAAGTATATTTATTCCATATCCTAACTCTCGTGTTTGGTCCTACTTGCCTCTCAAATGTAACGGAGCTTAATTGAGATGTATATTCAAAATTAAACCCAATTTCTATCTCATAATAATCTGACGGTGTTTTCTCTTTGTTGTATAATCCGAACGGAGTATACAAAATATTTGGGTCATCACTCGACCAATCAGGTCTGATTTTAAAGCCATCTATGTTTCTTAAAATATTATTTGACCGATAGGTTTTCTCCGTCTCATGGTAGATTTCATCAAAAATATTTTTAGGTTGTTTAGGAAAAAAGTAAAAACAAAATAATACAACTAGTAAGACTAAAGCCAATAAACTGAATATTTTCTTCATATTGTCACCAATTCTCCCACTGGGTTTCAATCTTGACATCGCCATAGTTGCTTGGCGAATACTTGCTGTCATAAATCGAGCACCAGTCTTTCAAGACTTTCTGGTTGATGATTTCGTCGTAGTCCTTCTCTAATTCTTCTTTGGTTATGTTATATTTTTTTAAATAGTTTCTTACTTTTTCTTCATCATCAAGATATTGACCTGGTTGCCTTGGCTCTTCAAAAATCGCAAGCCCTTTTTTGAGATTTTTCTTTTTTATATTATAGTGTGCTGAATACCATAGGGTAATATCCGAATTAATCCTTTTTTCAAAACGTATCGTCAATCCTTTAATACCTTCTCCAAAATTAAAGCTAATACTTATGTCTTTATAACCTTCAGGATGAGTTTGATATTTCCCTGAAGGGGTGTATGCAAAATATTCTCCATCATTAGGCCAACCTGGACTAATTTCAAAACCTTCTATATGCCTTAAAACATTATTCACTCGATATGTTTTTTCTGTCTCCTGATAGATTTCATCAAAAATATTTTTAGGTTGTTTAGGAAAAAAGTAAAAACAAACTGATACAAGTAATACAATTATTGTTAAAACACCTAGTATTTTCTTCATGTTATCACCAATTCTCCCACTGGGTTTCAACCTTGACCTCACCATAATTGCTTGGCGTGTACTTACTGTCATAAATGGTACACCAGTCTTTCAAGACTTTCTGGTTGACGATTTCGTCATAGTCTTTCTCTAATTCTTCTTTGGAAATATTATTTTTTCTTAAATATTCTCTTACTTTTTCTTCATCATCAAGATATTGACCTGGTTTCCTTGGCTCTTCAAAAATAGCAAGCTCCTTTTGAAGTACTTTCTTTTTTATATTATAGTGTGCCGAATACCATAGGGTAATAT
>NZ_KV831054.1:41726-42356 GCF_001836965.1 Streptococcus sp. HMSC063B03
TCTCCCACTGGGTTTCAATCTTGACATCGCCATAATTGCTTGGCGAGTACTTGCTGTCATAGACGGTACACCAGTCTTTTAAGACTTTCTGATTGACGATTTCGTCAAAGTCTTTATCTAAATCTTCTTTGGAAATATTATTTTTTCTTAAATATTCTCTTACTTTTTCTTCATCATCAAGATATTTACCTGGTTTCCTTGGCTCTTCAATGATGGCAAGCTCTTTTTTTAGCACTTTCTTTTGCATATTATAGTGTGCCGAATACCATAGGGTAATATTCGAATTAGTCTTTCTTTCAAAACGAATCGTCATCCCTTTAATACCTTCTCCAAAATTAAAGCTAATTTTAATTTTAGAATAATTACTAGGAGTCATTTTGTTGTCGTAAATTCCAAACGGATTATTAGATATATTGGGGTCATCACTTGGCCAGACATCATCAATTTCAAAGCCATCTATGTTTCTTAAAATATTATTTGACCGATAGGTTTTCTCCGTCTCATGGTAGATTTCATCAAAAATATTTTTAGGTTGTTTAGGAAAAAAGTAAAAACAGGATAATACAATTAGTAAGACTAAAGCTAATAAACCGAGAATTTTCTTCATGTTATCACCAATTCTCCCACTGG
>NZ_KV831054.1:42456-43178 GCF_001836965.1 Streptococcus sp. HMSC063B03
TAGGGTAATATTCGAATTAGTCTTTCTTTCAAAAAGAATCAACACCCCCTTTATCCCTTCTCCAAAATTAAGGTTAATGGTTATATCACTATATCCTTTGGGTAGAGTTTCATACTTTCCAAAAGGAGTATAGGATATATTGGGATCATCACTTGGCCAACCTGATCTGATTTTAAACCCATCTATATTTCTTAAAATATTATTTGACCGATAGGTTTTTTCCGTCTCCTGATAAATCTCATCAAAAATGTTTTTAGGTTGATGGATAAAAAAGTAGAAACAGGATAATACAATTATCACGAATAAGGATACTAGGCCTAGGATTTTCTTCATGTTATCACCAATTCTCCCACTGGGTTTCGACTTTCACCTCACCATAGTTGCTTGGAGAATACTTGCTGTCATAAATCGAGCACCAGTCTTTCAAGACTTTCTGGTTGATGATTTCGTCGTAGTCCTTCTCTAATTCTTCTTTGGAAATATTATATTTTCTGAGATATTCTCTTATTTTTTCTTCATCCTCTAGATATTGACCTGGTTGCCTTGGTTCTTCAAAAATCGCAATCTCCTTTTGAAGGACTTTCTTTTTTATATTATAGTGAGCCGAATACCATAGGGTAATATCCGAATTAATCCTTTTTTCAAAAAGAATCGTCATTCCTTTAATACCTGAACCAAAGTTAAATCCAATACTTATGTCTTTATAACCTTCAGGATGAGTT
>NZ_KV831054.1:43278-47323 GCF_001836965.1 Streptococcus sp. HMSC063B03
TTTAGGTTGATGGATAAAAAAGTAGAAACAGGATGATACAATTAGTACGATTAAAGCTACTAGACCTAGTATTTTCTTCATGTTATCACCAATTCTCCCACTGGGTTTCAATCTTGACCTCACCATAGTTGCTTGGCGAGTACTTACTGTCATAAATCGAGCACCAATCTTTCAAGACTTTCTGGTTAACGATTTCGTCATAGTAAGAATCCAAATCCTTGGCAGTGATACCATGCTGCTCTAGGTATGATTTCACCTCTGATTGCTCATCAATATATACTTTGGAATTATTTTCTTTTTTTATTATAGTAACTTCTTTACTCAAAACACCTAATTTATAATTGTAGCTTCCCCATACTTTTACACTAACATTAGAAGATAGTCTTCTTTCAGAGTAAATGAACAAAACCTTTTGTGAGTTTTGAAAATTAAAACCAATTTCTATCTCAGAATAATCTGACGGTATTTTCTCTTTGTTGTATAATCCGAACGGAGTATACAAAATATTGGGGTCATCACTTGGCCAAACTGCTCTTATTTTAAACCCATCGATGTTTCTTAAAATATTATTTGACCGATAAGTCTTCTCCGTCTCATGGTAGATTTCATCAAAAATATTTTTAGGTTGTTTAGGAAAAAAGTAAAAACAAACTGATACAAGTAATACAATTATTGTTAAAACACCTAGTATTTTCTTCATGCTATCACCAATTCTCCCACTGGGTTTCGACTTTCACCTCACCATAGTTGCTTGGTGAGTACTTACTGTCATAAATCGAGCACCAATCTTTCAGGACTTTCTGATTTACGATTTCGTCGTAGTCCTTCTCTAATTCTTGTTTGGTTATGTTGTATTTTCTTAAATATTCTCTTACTTTTTCTTCATCATCAAGATATTGACCTGGTTGCCTTGGCTCTTCAAAAATCGCAAGTTTTCTTTTGAGTACTTTCTTTTGCATATTATAGTGTGCAGAATACCATAGGGTAATATTCGAATCAGTCTTTCTTTCAAAACGAATTGACATCCCTTTAATACCTGAACCAAAATTAAAGTGAATGGTTATATCACTATAGCCTTTGGTTAGAGTTTCATACTTTCCAAAAGGAGTATACGAAATATTAGGGTCGTCACTTGGCCAATCTGGTCTGATTTTAAACCCATCTATATGCCTTAAAATATTATTTGACCGATATGTTTTCTCCGTTTCTTGGTAAATTTCATCAAAAATGTTTTTAGGTTGTTTAGGAAAAAAGTAAAAACAAACAGATACAAGTAATACAACTATTGTTAAAACACCTAGTATTTTCTTCATCATCATCCTCCTACTCCGCCAAGGATTCCAAGCGGTTTAAAAACTTGGATACACCTGAATAGTTACTTTCAATGTATGCTTTAATCGCATCCTCCCCTTTTTCCATAACCTCTAATGGAAGGATACTAGCATAAATAGTACTTCTAACCTGCTTCCAATCTTTATTTTTTAAGAATTCTCTTTCTCTAAGAGTCGAATCCTTTTGAAGGTCAGCATAATAGGAAGATATGGCTTGGTCATAGGATTGCCCCTGTTGCATCCGGCCGATAAGATTGACTGAATCAAGGTCTGCCTTGTAGTCATCTTCACCAATGCTTGGTTTTTTATCCGTAGCATTTTTTGTCGTGTCTCCCTCCCAGCCAGAAAGGTCCTTGACACGCTCTCTACCGCCATAGAGATCGGCTAACTGAACTTGATTAGGATTAAGGTGAGTCGCCATAGTAATGGACTGGTGGGTAAAGTCTGCGTGACCTGCTCTGTTGTTAGAATAGGCCTTCAGTTTGCTATCCCAAAACGTATCAAAATCAATCCTAGTACCATAAACTTCTTCAAATGATTTTTTATAAGAAGCATAATAATTTGAGCCTTTTTCTTTATCAGTAGTCTTAATGTCATCTATACTGTCATATTCACCACCCGCCATTTCATGCTGGAGTCTAAGATTATATATCAATTTCTTTGCATCTGTTTCATCTTTGATTCCAAGTTCTTTAAAAATTTCAAGAAGCGGTTTTTCTACTGTTCTTGATTTTCCTGTAATCGAACTGCCAACAGTCACATCATAAAAATAAGTTTTCAAATGACCCGCCGTTTCGTTCCACTGAAAACCATCATAGTTGACCGCACCGACAACTCGCAAAAAGATATAGTCACGAAATTCTTGACTAGAGGTTGAGAACTTCTTGTCTATCCCTTGCTTGACGGTCAAGAGCTGTTGGGCTGTCTCTGCGTCAAAGCCGTATTCTGCCATCATGGTCTGGACAAAGGCCTTCTCTTGACGACTGAGTTTCATATCCTTTGTGTCAGAATAGGCAGATAGGTAGTTGGCCCAAGTCAGGTCAGATGGAATTTTAAAGCCCCCTGTCTTTGCATCCCAACTCGTTTCGATTTGGGCCAGTCCGCGACTCAACTGCACATCGATATTGGTTAGTTCATCGAAGAGTCCTCCTGAGTAGCTATCATAAGCGCGCAGGTTTCTCAAAATCGTTTCATAGACACGTTTATTGGCGTGATGTCCTCGCATGAGTTCCACATTACTGCGTCTCAATCTTCCCTTTTCTTCACTATCCATGGTCAAGCTAGAAAGGGTTTGGTTGACTTCATCTAGATAGGCAATCATTTGCTCTTCCTGACGGATCTTATCAAGCAGATCATCCTCGCGCCAACTCTTGCTGTCGACCATCGTTTGGTAGTCTTCTGGTAATTTCTTGATAGCTTGAGAGAAGGTCTCGGCATAGAGTTGCCCCCCTTTGCTCAAGGGTAATAAGACACTTGCAAAAAAACTTCTAGCCGAATTATAAGCATCGCCCTTTAGACTCTCTGTATCCTCTGAAAACTTTTTGATGGCTGATTGCAAGTCTTGATAAGCCTCCACCTGAGATTGGCACATGGTCGCTACACTCGAACTTTGTAGTTGTGATTGTTCTAAGTACATATCAATGCCCATGTCGTTTTTCCTCCTCTCTTTCTAGTTCCTTGCGTCTTTCATAGTAGACCTCATCCAAGTCTCCCTCTAATCGGAACTTTTCTTTTTTCAAATCATCCATGCGGTAGCTGAGCTTCTCAAGAATTTGGTTTTTAAGTTGGTTTCTTTGTAGGAGTGTTTCTTCCAACTGTCCTGCATATCGGCTCTGATAGGCCGCCTCCCACAAATCATTTTGATAACGGTGACTAGCTCTATCATACCCTTCAAAGGTTTCTATCAGTTCTTTGGTGCGATATTTCTCTTTTCCATTGTCTTCTAGCCGGTACAAGAGTTCTCGCTCTCTTTTCTTCAACTCATCCAACTTGCTCATGCATGACTCCTAAAACCATTGGCACCCGCTTCATCTAGCGCCTCAAAATCACTCGCTATAGAGTGCAGTCGTTCGGAAGTCAGGGTGACGGCTGCCGAAATCTGACTAGCTAGATTTTGAGACTTTGTCAGACATTGATGGGCTTTGTTATTCCCTTGAAGGGTCGTTCGATCATCTTGACTAGCCACAGCAATTGCTGTTAACGATTGACAAGCATTTTTCAGCTGACTCGCATACATTTGCGCAGTATTTAGATCACTTTTTACTGTTGACATGACTGTTTTATCCTTTTTCTCAATCCCTTGTGATAGGTTTACTTTATTTAGCTATATAGACCTATTATACCATGTTTTGAATGCAAGCCCTAATTTATTCTATATTTAGATAATAAAATAGTTTTATATCTAAAAAGCTACCTAATTAGACTAGCTTCATTATCAAGCTATGCTCAATTGAACTCGGCCTAAGCACTTGGCAAAAAAGATAAAATCTCCTAGAAACTGAAGTTTCTTCGTCAATTTTCCTATTTTTGCTTTGTGCTTTTGACGGCCTTTGTATCTTGTTAATTGAACTCGGCCAAGCACTTGGCAAAAAAGATAAAATCTACACGAAGGGAGAAAATCTGGTTTATTTTACCTTATAGTTCTAGGAACCGTAACCGAAGATTATACTCGAGTATATCGCGAGGTAAAGTGACAACATAAAAAGCCCTCTGAA
>NZ_KV831054.1:47423-48689 GCF_001836965.1 Streptococcus sp. HMSC063B03
GCTTTTGACGGCCTTTGTATCTTGTTAATTGAACACGGCCTAAGCAAGCAGATAAAAACAAAAAGCCCTCTGAAGTCAGAGAGCTGATTTGAGCCCGGGCTAAAATCCTAGTGAAACAAAAAATCTACACGGTCAGAAAAGTCTCTATCGTGCCATTTTCATACATGATGTATAGTCCAAGTAAAATGAATACTAAGGGCACAATGATTCGCTCGTATTTTTCAATTGTCTCGAATATTAACGGAATAGAGGATAACACCCGACTAATCTCGCATAAGATAATTATGCCGATTACAAACACAAGCAACGCCACGAGGGTCTGTGACCAATCTAACGAAGCAAAATAAGGTATATAGATACCTAAGTTATCTCCGCCAGACGCAATTGTCAGCAATGTAACTGTCCAAAACAGTTGATTTGCCTTGCTTTGTTCTAATCTTTCAATAATTTCTTCCTCTTCTTCCTCTTCTTCCTCACCTTCTCCAACAATTGCAAAGCGAATCCCTAAATAGATAGGGATTAAACCAAGCAATCCAACCATCCATTCTTCAGGCACGAAATTAACGATATAAGCAGCAACTAAACTCGCCCCTACAAGTAAGCCTGTGCCTAGATATTGCCCCGCATAAATATGCCATTTTTGTTTGTTCTGTGATAGCTGTGCAAATAAAATAAATAAAATAATTAAATAATCGATACTGGTGGAAATATAAACACCAATAGCAGATATGATTGTCTGTCCCATAAAAACCTCCTGTATTAGTCAGTAATAAATCAGCAGATTTTAGGAGAGCACAGACACATTAATTTAGCTATCGCTAGTGGGTAATGTCGAACATAGGAAAGCATTTTACTCCTCCTCAAAACGTAGTTACAAAGTAATTTCTAACTGGAATTCGGTGACTACTTCCTTGTAAAGTATAACATACTATACTTTACTTCGTAAAGTGTGGGCTCTCCGAAGGGGCTTACAGACAGCTACGCACCCTTATGGTGTCATTAGCTGATACCATTTGAGGTTTTTGTAGTCTCCAAAATTGTGACCGATAAAACCCGATTCAGTTATTCCAGATGCTGAAAACTGTTTTTGTAGTCTCCAAAATTGTGACCGATAAAACCTCAATAAAAAAGCCCTCTAAAAATCAGAGAGCCAATTTGAGATTGGGATAAAATCCATACAAAAAAGCTACCCAATGGAGTAGCTTCTTTATCAAGACATGCTCAATTGAACACGGCCTAAGCACTTGGCAAAAAAGATAAAATCTC
>NZ_KV831054.1:48789-57783 GCF_001836965.1 Streptococcus sp. HMSC063B03
GCTGATTTGAGCCCGGGCTAAAATCCTAGTGAAAAAGATGAAACTCCTTGTGTTCATCGAACACGGTGTCGTTTCCCTATTTTCATACGGATTTCTTACGCCCTTAGCATCATGATTAGCGACGAAGTCCTAGAGAGTTGATCAACTCACGGTAACGGTTAACGTCGTTTTTACGCAAGTATGCAAGCAAGTTACGACGGCGACCGATTTTCTTCATCAATCCACGGTAAGTAGCGTGGTCTTTTTTGTGTTGTTTGATGTGTTCGTTAAGGTGGTTGATTTCCCAAGTAAGGACAGCAACTTGAACCTCTACTGAACCTGTATCACCTTCGTGACGTGCATATTGTGCGATGATTTCATTTTTTTTCTCTTTTGAGATTGCCATGATGTTTCTCCTTTTTATTTGGCTTCATCCGAGTGACAGGTTGGCATGCCTGCAACCAAGAAGAAGTTATTTGTCTTTACGACAGTTCTTATTCTACCAAGAAGCAGAGACTTTGTCAACTGATTTACTTTTTAAAAACTTGACCTACTCTACTGATTTCAGGGCTTCAAGCATATCCACCTTTCTCAAGTGGTGATTGACAAAGAAACCCAGTAAGGCTAAAATCACAGTCACTGCGACGATTGGAAGAGCAGAGACTTCCCAGCTGACCTGTGGATAAAAAAGTATGGTGGCAGGTGAGATCATTTGAATCAAAAATTGATGTAAATAGTAGCCGGCTACCAAACCGAGAACAATCCCCACAAAGGAAAGCACCATGGTCTCGCGGTAGATATAGAGGGTCACTTCTTTATTATGGAAACCGAGAACCTTGATAGTGGAAAGTTCACGGATACGTTCTGCCACATTGATATTGGTGAGATTGTAAAGAATGACAATGGCTAGCAAGACGGAAACAAGGACAAGGATTGCCATGGTTTTATTGAGAGAATTGGCTACAGATTCAAAAAGGTGGATAGCCGTTGCATTTTGGACCACCCCAGAAACAGCAGTTTTTTTCATAAAGACCGCAGCTTCTTTCTCCGTATTGGATGGTGTTGGCTCTTTTAATTTTACTAGGTAGGTATTGTCTTTCGGACTGGTACCGTAGACTTGTTCGTATGTCGCTCGGTTGAGATAAACAAAGTGTCCAACATAGTTTTCAGAAATAGCCGCGACCCTGATTTCTTTCCCATCAAGCTCCAGCTTGTCTCCAACCGTAATACCTTCTAGTTGAGCTAATTTTTGACTCACGACTGCTCCATCTGTGACCTGCACCTCTTGGCCATTTTCCTCTAATGCGATAAAGGGGTTGAAATTTTCTCTGCTTGTAACCATTATGGTGATAGTCTGAAGTCCTGCTTTTCCTTTGAAATCTTTTTCAATGGATTTAGAGTAAATCTTTTGATAAGCATGGATAGGCTCAGCTTGCAAGGCACTTTCTAGGTCTGCTTTTTCTTGCTCCGTTACACCGCTCTTTTCCGCTACAATCATCTGGTATTGCTGGATTTGTTCAAATTGACGATCGACAACTCCTCCCACAGAAGACTGAATGCCAAGACCTGCAAATAGGAGAGCAACCGAACCTGCAACTCCAAAAATGGTCATCAACATCCGTTGCTTATAACGGAAAATATTTCGCGCCGTAACCTTATGAGTGAAGCTCAAACGACTCCAAATAAAGCTCAAGCGTTCCAGCAAAATCTTTGATCCTTTAACGGGAGGTTTGGGCAGCAAAAGTTGGGCTGCTTCATCGTGCAATTCCCTCCGTGCCACTAGATAAGCTGGCAAGACACTGGATACCCAACTTAAGGCCAGGGCAAGAAGGCTATAAGACCAGTAGAAATACTCCTGACTTTTCCCAACGACCATTCCAGCTGTTATAACATCCGAAATCACGCCTGCAAGGAGATAATGTCCTAGAAGCGTTCCTAAAACAGTTCCCACAGTTCCTGCAAGAAAACCATAGAGGACAAACTTGGCAACAATATCTTTATTCTTGTAACCTAGGGCCTTGAAAATACCAGCATTGGTACGCTCTTCATCCACAAAGCGAGTCATAGTTGTAAAGGTTACCATTGCAGCGACCATATAAAGCACCACGGGAAAGATATTCCCAACAGAACGAATACTTGCTGAAGCGTTATTGTACATGAGATAGCCTTGACCACCTGGCATGGTTTGGCGGTTGTATACATGGTAAGTAGGCTCTGCCAGTTCATCAAGCTCTTTCTGGTGTTGTTCAAGCTTCTCTTTTTCCTTGGCTAGATTACTCTCTGTCTGAGCTATTTTTTCTTTTTCTGTAGCCAATTCTTCCTTAGCTTTTGTCAATTGCTCCTTGGCTTGACTCTTTTGAGGCTCAGGCAAAGCGGTCACTTGTTCTTCTTGCGTTTTCAATCGACCTTCGGCCTGTTCTAACTGGCTCTTGCCTTTTTGAAGGTTACTTTCAACTGTTTGGAGCTGCTCTTTTCCATCTTCCAAGCTCTTTTGCCCATTTGCTTTGATACTTGCCAATCTTTTTTGACCATTATCGGCAAGCAAGTTTTGTAAGTCTTCCTGGTGTTGATCTCGTTTGCTTCTATAGTCTGATGAAAAAGCATCCAAATTTTTTAAATCATCATAGCGCACACGCGCAATGCTATAAATATCTGAGTCAAACTGACTGGGTAAAATCACTCCATAGCCAGCCAAGCTTCCATTTCCACTACTAGCCCCTCCCAAGTCCTCTTGAGAAAGTATCTCACCCGACTGAACAAATCCAGTAATGGTGAAAGATTGGGATTTTATGACGTTCTTCCCTTCTTCTTTCTTGCTAAAGGTGATAGTCTGCCCAATCTGATAGCGGTCTTTCCAGAAATCTGCCAAGGCAATTTCCTCATCAGCTTCTGGCAGTCGCCCTTCTGTCACTTGAAAAGTTGAAATTCCCTCTGGCTTAGAATAAAGTCGAACCGCTTCTTCACTATTTTCAACGGTTAGGTCTGCCATATAGCCAAACTCAACACTTGCTCCTTGAAGGGTCTTTAGTTCGTCTTGATCCTTTTTATCCAAGCCATAATCAGCTATCACGGCCAGATCCAAGGTATTTGCTTTACGAAGATAATCCTCAGCCGTACGTTCCATATTGGGGCTAGTCACTTTGAGACCTACTAGAGCTAAAGACCCCAGCATCATCAAGGTCAAGATGGATAAAAAGCGTCCCTTGGAAGCAGTCACCGACTGGAGTAAGTCTTTTCGGTATGTTTTTTTCATGCTAATACTCCAATGTATCGATAGCCTGTGGATGCTCATTGATTGTTACTCTCATAACAGTGGCATCACGCATGTGAATCACCCGATCTGCGATAGGAGCTAGCGAGCTATTGTGAGTCACGATGATTACCGTCGCTCCCTTTTGACGAGACATGTCTTGGAGAATCTTCAAGACTTGCTTGCCCGTCTGATAATCCAAGGCGCCTGTCGGTTCGTCACAAAGGAGAATTTTAGGATTTTTGGCTACTGCGCGTGCAATGGAGACTCGCTGTTGCTCCCCTCCAGAAAGCTGGGCTGGAAAGTTATTAAGCCTATGAGCCAGACCTACATCTTTGAGCACTTGCTCTGGATCCAAGGCATCTGTCACGATTTCAGAAGCCAACTCCACATTTTCCTTGGCTGTCAGATTGGATACCAGATTGTAAAATTGAAAAACAAAACCTACATCTTCACGACGATAGTTTGTTCGTTGGTGCGAACTATAGTTGGCAATATTGGCACCATCAATCCAGATTTCCCCCTCGTCATTGGTATCCATTCCCCCAAGAAGATTAAGAACCGTTGACTTGCCCGCACCAGATGCACCTAGAATAATAACCAATTCTCCCTTTTCAATCTCAAAATTCACATCGCGATTGGCCACAATCTCCGTGTCCCCAACCTGATAACGCTTGTAACAATGTTTCATCTCAATATAAGCCATCATCAACCTCACTTTCTTTAACTACTTCTTAATATCATTATAACGCTTTTTCGAAGAGTTGGATACTAGAATAAAAAGAAAAACCTAGGTATTCCTAGGCTTTCTTTTTACAAATTATTTTCCAAGGTAGTATTCAGAAACTACGTTCAATTTTTCGTCGAATTCGAATACCAATGGTGGGAAGTTAGGGATTTCCACATCCATGATTTCGTCATCTGACAAACCTTTGATGTGTTTTACAAGGGCACGGATTGAGTTACCGTGAGCTCCTACGAATACGTTTTTACCATCTTTAAGAGCTGGAGCGATTTTATCTTCCCAGAATGGTAGGGCACGTTCCAAAGTCACTTTCAAGTTTTCAGCATCTGGAATAACTGAGTCGTCAAGTGAAGCGTAACGACGGTCAGTGTGAGCTGAATGCTCATCATCACGATCCATGTTTGGAGGCAATACATCGTATGAACGACGCCAGATGTGAACTTGCTCATCACCAAATTGTTCAGCAGCTTCAGCTTTGTTTTTACCAGTCAAACCACCGTAGTGACGTTCGTTCAAACGCCATGATTTTTCAACTGGAACCCACAATTGGTCAGAAGCTTCAAGAGCCAAGTTAGTTGTTTTGATCGCACGTTTCAATACTGAAGTGTAAGCTTGGTCAAATTCGATACCAGCTTCTTTGATCAATTTACCAGCGTCAATCGCTTGTTGTGTACCTTTTTCAGACAAATCAACATCAGCCCAACCAGTGAAAAGGTTAGCTTTGTTCCATTCAGACTCACCGTGGCGAGCAAAAACCAATTTTACCATTAGATGGATTCTCCTTTAAATTTTCCGAGGTTTCCCCTCGTTTATCTATTCTATTTTACACAATTTTTCACAAAAAAGCTAGTTAAAATCGACAAGTTCTGACAGTCAGGAAGTAAAGTCCTCTCATCCTGACTAGGAACTTCTATAATTCATTACTTTTTATTTGCAAAAATAGAAGTTCTAAAATCATTTGTTTGGTCTAGGTAGGCTTTAAAGACTGCTCTCTTAAGTTTATGGACGGCACTGTCAGTTTCTGGGTTATAGTCACTCCAACGCGTACCTTCTGCATCCTTGAGAACAGCTTGGTCCATCAGTTCTTGCAACTCATTTACTCTTTGAATTGTTTTCGTGGCATTGCTCATCCATGATTGCGTCGGATCTTTAAAAGTAATTTTATTCAAATGATCAAACTGAGCAACGCGCTCTTGATACATAGCTTTTTTGAAGGCTGCCCAAGATGAATACTGACCACCAAATAGCTTTTCTAAAACAAGCTTATCTGTCACTAATCCTTGCTTTTTACCGTAGAGGTTGATTGTTTGACCATTTTGTTTAGCAATTTCTTCATATTGGTTGGAAATATATGGGACCATACCATCTTTAAATCCTTTAGCAGCTAAGAGTTCATAAGCTATCCGGCGTCCCATAAGATCTCCAGGAGTTCCTTTCTCACTGCTCAATGCTGAAAAGATTGGTGCAAAGAGTTTAATCGTAAAGTAGCCATTTCTCTCATAAGTGCCAGCCTGATACTCACGAGCCGAAAGAATATTATTGTCAATCAAACTCTCAAAGCTAGTCAATTTTTGGGCTTCTTCTTCAGTCAAATCTTTCACAACATTAGTAGCATAAACATCATTTCCGTCTGCTGGATCTGTTAGATAGTGGTTCTCAATTTTTCTAAGAGCTTCCATTTTCTGAGAAACATTCAGTTTCTTAACGATCGATTGCCCTTCAAGATATTCCAACAGATAGATGAGGTCAAACATATTATGAGCGTATTTCTGGAGATCGGATGCATCTTTGAATCGTTCCGTCGGATCTAAGACTTGTAGACGGGATCCTTCCATGCTATCTGATTTTGAATGTTTCAAGATTGAGTTAATGGTAATGGTTGCATCATTTGGATGATCTGGCGCTTGTAATAAGCCTTTAGCATAGAACTCAGGACCAAGACCACTTCTTCTACCATAGCCACCAAGATAGATATCCTGATCTGAATCATGGGTCATCTCATGGGTATACGTAATAGCGCCATCCTTATCCAACATACGGTAAGACATATAATAGACACCATCTCCTGTTGCGTATGCACCGTGATGATTATGAACCACCTTGTTACCAACTGGTCCAAAGAAATGTTGCATTGCAGGATTTGAATTCTCAAAGTCTGCGATTGTTGAAGCCTTTCCTTCAGTATGATTATCACCAAACTTATAGGCATCATAAAGCAGGATCGTACGATAGAGTTTTTCACGTGACTGTTTATCCAAAATACGATACCAATAATCGTAATGATCTCGCTGACGCTTGGCTGTTTCACGCGCATTATCTTCAACAAACTTATTGAGTTCATCTCCAGCCTTATAGTCGCTGTTGCGGTAGCGATCGTAAGCGCCAAATCCTAGGCTAGACAAGGTTGAGATGACAAATACGGATCTTTCTGGCAAGGTAAGGAGAGGCAAGACCATATTGCGGTATTTCCAAGTACTACTAGTAATTCGGTCATAAACACCGATAGAATACTTAGTCCCTGCTTGCTCTTGCTTGGCTTTGACCTCTGCAATAGTGGATTTTTCTTCGACAATGAAAGCTTTGGTCTGTTTTTTAAACCAATCATTGTTGCTAGTGTTTGGTAAAAAGACTTTTCGGTAATTTTCTAGCGTGCTAAACAAATCTGTCGTTCCATGATGGCTGGCAAGACTGATACCATAAGTATCAACGTTATTCTTAGCAAGCAGATTATTAAATCCTGATTTCCCTAACTCAATCAAAGTATCTAACGGAGATGCATTTCCTTTGCCAAAGAAATCAAGGTGATACAAGACCAGGTCTTTAATATTAACCTGACCGTAGCTAAAGTTATACCAACGCTCTAAGTAGCTCATGCCAAGAAGCAAGGCTTCCTTGTTACGCTTGATTTTATCTACAATATAACCTGTCATTACTTGATTGTTTTCAACTAGACCAGCATCCGCTGACAAGAGTTTTCTCAGACTTTCTTCTAGATGTTCCTGCGTTTTAGTAAACTGCTCTTCTAAATAGAGCTCGGTTTGCTTCACTTTTGGTGAAATACCAAGTGTGTTTCTAATAGCGTCTGAATGATAATTTACCTTCTTCAATTCTGGTAAGACTTGCTGGATAATCGTTTCTTGATTATACAAGAATTGGTTTGGCGTATAGAGAAGCCCCGTATCTCCTAGACTATATTCTGCCAACTTAGCAAAATCATTCTTGTACTTGAGCTGGAATGTTTCAGAGGAATGATCCTGGTAATGGAGCAAGAGTTTGTTTGCAGTCTGTTTGTTGGAAACAATATCTGTGATGACTTGGTCATCCTTCATCATGACTGCTGACAAGAGTGCTTTTTTATATAAAAGACTGTTCTCATTGACCAGGTTCCCGTATTTGACGACGGTTGCCTTGTTGTAGAAAGGTAGCAATTTTTCAATATTTTTATAAGCTAAGGCGCGCTGAGCTTGATAATGCTTCACCTTAGAAAAATCACTTTCTTTACTACCACTTGTTGAAAGAGGCTCCACTGTTGGAGGAGCGAGAGGATTGATTTCTGCTTTTTTATTAGTCACTTCAGAAGCATCTAAAATTGTTCCTCTTTCTACAAATGATTCCTTGCTGACGACTTCTTCCCTGACCAAGGTGACATTGTAGACTCTATTAGCTTTGTTGCTGAATGTATTAGCCACCTTCATTTCATTATAGTGGTAACCGGTAATAGCATTCCCGTTGGTTACATTGACATCACTTAGTACATTGGTCAATCTTCCTGCATGCTGTTCCTCATTCGTCTTTCGATCCCACAAATATCCAGCCACACCCGCAACTCTACCAAAGTGCTTGACATTGTTGATATCACCTTCAGCATAGCTATCCTGTATATGCGCATCTTGGTCTACTAGACCTGCTAACCCACCAACAGTCTGATCTGAACTATTCGTGTTGGATGAAATGGCTACTGTCGCTTTTGACTTAGTCAGTGAAGCTCTGCCTCCTGTCAAATGACCGACCAGACCACCAATATTGTATGCAGCAGTCGTTTCGTAGGTATTAACAATTCTTCCCTTGAAACTACTCTCTGTGATGCTTGATTGGTCTGCCTTAGCAAGCAATCCACCGATACCACGTTCTCCAGCCAGAACACCATCGACATGAACTTGCTTAATCTTTGTGTTATCCGTAGCTTCATTGGCCAGTGAACCGATATCATCTTTACCTGAAATAGAGACATTTTTTAGGCTCAACTTTTCTACTGTGGCCCCTCTCAAGCTTTCAAAAAGAGGCTTTTTCAAGTTGTAAATAGCATAATGCTTGCCATCCTTTTCACCAATCAACTGACCAGTAAAGGTGCCCTTGATGTAAGATCTGTCATCAGGTCCCAACTCCACTTCGTTGGCATTCAAGCTAGCCGCTAAATGATAGGTTCCAGAGAGATTCTTGTTGATAGCTTTAACCAAGTTGCTAAAGGAAGTGAAGGTTGTTGTTTCTTCTGTAGCCTTTTTTGCGAGATAGAAGGTGAAATTATCGACATATTTATTTTCTAGCTCTTGCTGGAGTTTCTCAACTTTGGCTATGATTTTATAAACTGATTGTCCATTTTTTATTTCTGCAGTTATTGAAGCGACAGGTAGATAGACATCTTTGAATGACGACGATTTGACCTTAACAAAGTAAGTGTCTGGATTACTTGGAACACTGTCTAAAGAAACATGTTGTTTGTAAGTACCATTGGTCTGACTATATAACTCCAGATCCGAAACATTTCTTAATTCAAGTGTTTTTTCTGGATCTTTTTCTTTTGGTTTTTCAGCCGGATTTTCTGGTTTTGCTTGCTCAATATTGCCAGTATATTCTGGAAGAGGGGCAATTTGTTCGGGTTCAACAATCGCTCCGGATTGGGTACCTGTATAAGATGGTTTCGATGGTACCTGTTCTGGTTCGACGATAGCTCCAGATTGTGTGCCAGTATATTCTGGTTTTTCGACCGTCTCAGGGGCTACAACAGCTCCCGATTGCTCAC
>NZ_KV831054.1:57883-58149 GCF_001836965.1 Streptococcus sp. HMSC063B03
CTGTATAGGATGGCTTATCAGCCGTTTCTGGTTCGACGATGGCTCCAGATTGGGTGCCAGTATATTCTGGTTTTTCATTTGTCTCAGGGGCTACAACAGCTCCCGATTGCTCACCTTTATATTCTGGTAAGGAAGACTGAGTCTCTGGTTCAACAATCGCACCAGATTGAGTTCCCTTGTACTCTGGTTGTGGAGCCACTTGCTCTGGTTCAACAACCGCTCCGGACTGGGTACCTGTATAGGATGGCTTATCAGCCGTTTCTGGT
>NZ_KV831054.1:58249-74320 GCF_001836965.1 Streptococcus sp. HMSC063B03
CAACAGCTCCCGATTGCTCACCTTTATATTCTGGCAGGGAAGGCTGAGTCTCTGGTTCGACGATGGCACCAGCTTGAGTTCCCTTGTACTCTGGTTGTGGAGCTACTTTCTCGGGTTCGACTATTGCTCCAGACTGAGTTCCTGTATAGGCTGGGTTATCAGTTTTCTCAGGGGCTACAACAGCTCCAGATTGCTCACCTTTATATTCTGGCAAGGAAGGCTGAGTTTCCGGTTCGACGATAGCACCGGATGGAGTCCCCTGATACTCAGGTTGCGGATCTACTTTCTCGGGTTCGACGACCGCTCCGGACTGGGGACCTGTATAGGATGGCTTATCAGCCGTTTCTGGTTCTACCAAAGCCCCTGATTGAGCACCTCCAACCTCTGGTTCCTGCTTTTCAGGTTCAACAATCGCACCAGCTTGAGTTCCCTTGTACTCTGGTTGTGGAGCTACTTTCTCGGGTTCGACTATTGCTCCAGACTGAGTTCCTGTATAGGCTGGGTTATCAGTTTTCTCAGGGGCAACTATTGCACCAGATTGCTCACCTTTATATTCTGGTAAGGAAGCATGGGTCTCTGGCTCACCTTTTCTTGCAGACTGGGGGGCTTCACTCGGAGCAACTGCCTTCTTAGTCCCCTTCTCTACTATACGTGGCAAGGATTTCTCTACCTTGGTCGAGAGGATCTCGCGAGTAATTTCTTGGTTTTCAACAGTGAAAATACGAACAACCTCAACCTTCTTCCCAACATGACCTTCTTGTTTGACACGAATTGTTCCCTCTGCTAGTTCGGGATTCTCTTGAACCACTTCAGCAAAGTCTAGCTTGGTTTCAATCTCTTGATCTTTGTATAAGAGCTCTGGTTTATTTAAACGACCAGCCAAGACTTCGTCATGAGGATCCACACTAGCAATACCAGACGGCTTTTGATTGGGTGAATCTTGAGAAGGGATTGACTTGTCAGCAGGGCTTGTTGGAGACGGATTTTTCCGCTCATCTCTTACATTTTGCCCACCTTCATTGGACTGGAAATGAGGGTGAACCGTATCGTCTAGTTTCTGATCTCTAGCAACAGTTTCTAACTGATTAATTTTCTTGTCTTGCTTAATATAGCCTAGATAGGTATAACCTGACAGGACTCTTGGCAGAGGCAGACTATCTCCTTGGGATAATTGATATTCTTGATTGTATTGTAGCAAAAGCTGATTTTCAATAGCCTGAACCGAAGAGACCAAACCGCTCCCCATGCCTGTTATCAAAACAACCTTCAACAGTGCTTTCTTCTTGCCTTTCTTTCTCGAAACAGCAAAAATAAGGAGTCCAATCGAAGCGAGGGCTCCACCCGAAAGGACGGTAACCAGATTACTGTGCTCACCGGTATGAGGCAACTGACCTAGTTGGGCTTTCTCATCCATACGGTAGACTAGATAATAGGTACTCTCACTATCTTCAGCAATATTAGGAAAATCCTTTACAATCAAGTCCTTCTCATGACTACTCAGTTCTGTATCCGTCACGTATTTGTAGTGAATAGATACATTTTCTTGAGCAAATACGGTCCCACCGCTAGCAATAGACACAAAAAATAAACTAGAAATTGAAGCAGACACAAGACCAATCGCCAACTTTCGTAAGGAAAAACGATGCTGCTTCTCTCCAAAAAACTTTTTCATTCTATATCCTCTCTATTATTTTATCCATTTCAAAATAGAAGAAGCATTTTGCTTCCTCACTCAGATAAACTTACAAGAAACAAAAATACTTCTATATATATTTTGATATATTCAATCTACAACCATCATTATACTATAAAAAGAGTTCCTTGTCTCAAATAAATGCTTTAGATTTTATGAATGAAATAGCTTATTTATCCTGTAAGATTTTCCGTCAATTGGTAACAAAAGAATAAGGCTAACCGCCTTCATACTGTAATAAGTATTTCTAACAAAGATTCAATTCATTCCACCTCAGTTCGAAAGATATGATTCTTCAATTTCGAATTTTTTCAAAATTTCAAAGTATAGGAATTGCCAATAATTGTCATAATTTCTCCCATCTAGTCCACGAATGGGATCAATCCAACAGAACTACCTACGATAAACAATACAGACAGTGCAGGAGTCACACGCTCATCGCCCTTGAAATACACAATAGCCACAATTCTTAAAACTAAAATAGTAACTTTCATCAATCATGAAATCATTGAAAAATCGTCAACGCCCTTCAATTAGCCTATTCTAACTCCAAATCAGAAGCGACCAATAACCTCATCAAACTTATCAAGCGAAATTCCTTTGGTTTTCGAAACTTTGAAAACTTCAAAAAACGATTTTTATAGCTCTGAACATCAAAAAAAGAAAGGACGAAATTTGTCCTTTCTCTATCTTAGCTTTTCTTTAATCCACTACTGCTGACAAAAAACCAATTTTAGAGTTTCTCTATTTACTCTAGTTGACAAAAACTCTATTTATAGTTCAACCTTAAATTTTTTGAGGCTTCCTAAAAATAATGAAGCACCAACAACAATGACGATTCCCCCTATCCATCCTAAGAATGGAACCAATGCAAGTGCAGAGCCAACAATTAATAAGACTGAGGGTGCAATAGAAATTCTATTATCATCTTTATAGTATATTAGTGAGAGAATACCTAGAATTAAAATTCCAATTTTTACTAAACTAAAAATAATAAAAATAATTCCTAAGATGACACCAACAACTTCTTCATCATCAAATATAGAGGCAATCATAATTATAATAATTGGCAAAATGGTTAGGATAGTTCCTGTAACTAAACCAATGATACCATCTAATTGAGCAAGTGTTTTCTTTTTCATCAATACTTCCTTTTCATTAAAAATTAATATTATACATTAATTTTGTTTAATATTTTCTTTTATATCAAACTAAAATACACACACAGAAAACATTTTCAATCTATCATTCGATTATTTCTCTTCAAATCCTTCTGCTACTGCGTCTGCAAAGTTTTCTTCTACGATGCTTGCACAGTGGTCACAGATGACTGCGTGGTAGCTGCGTTCTGCTGTTGTTGGGTCGATTCGACGGCAACGGTCACATACTTCACCTGCAGCGCGTTCAACAGTGAAGGCCACATCTTCGAAGCTAACAGCAGTTTCTGGAGC
Organism: Streptococcus sp. HMSC063B03; assembly: GCF_001836965.1. Taxonomy (GTDB): domain Bacteria; phylum Bacillota; class Bacilli; order Lactobacillales; family Streptococcaceae; genus Streptococcus; species Streptococcus pneumoniae_F. The sequence goes on from NZ_KV831054.1 coordinate 61,394, forward strand.
TGGTCCTTCTGCGATGGTCAATTCAGACACGATCAAAAGTTGAGCTACATTGCTGTTTACTGCTTCGAGTAGAGTTTTCACAACTTCGTTTGGATAAACTGTCAAGTGTGCTTCAAGTGATTTACCGATTACTTTGGCATTACGAGCTTCTTCCAAGGCTTTTTGAGCTTGTCCACGGAAATCCATGAAGGCTGCCCAGGTATCCAAGATTTCTTCTTGGTTAGCAAACGTCTCTGCTTCTGGCAATTCTGACAATTGAACGAAGTCTTCTGTTTCAAACTCAAGGTATGACCAGATTTCCTCTGCTGTATGAGGAAGAATTGGTGTCAAGAGTTTGGTGATTTTCACAAGAATATCATAGAAGACAGTCTGCATTTGACGGCGTTCCAGTGATTTGGCACCTTCGATGTAAACAACATCTTTAGCAAAATCAAGGTAGAAGGCTGACAAGTCAACGTTGATAAAGTTTACCAAGGCCTTGTAGATTGTCAAGAATTCAAAGTTTGCATAAGCATCACGAATGGTCTTGACAAGCTGGTTAAAGCGAATCGTCATGTACTTATCAACTGAACGAAGTTCATCGTAAGCGACTGCATCTTGAGCTGGGTTAAAGTCAGATGTATTGGCAATCAAGAAACGAAGGGTGTTACGAATCTTACGGTAAGTTTCAGAGACTTGGCTCAAGATATCCATAGAGATACGTACATCATTGCTTGAGTCAACACTTGTTACCCAAAGACGCAAGATTTCAGCACCAAATTGTTTTTCAACATCGCTTGGAGCAATGGTATTTCCAAGAGATTTAGACATCTTCTCACCTTTACCGTCAAGGGCAAAACCTTGTGACAAGATTTGCTTGTAAGGTGCTACGCCATGGTTGGCAACAGATGTGATGAGTGATGAGTTGAACCAACCACGGTATTGGTCAGAACCTTCCAGGTAAAGGTCTGCTGGGTAAGTCAACTCAGGACGGTTTACTACAACTCCATTCCATGATGAACCTGAGTCAAACCAAACGTCCATGATATCTGTTTCTTTTTTGAACTCACCATTTGGTGAACCTGGATGAGTAAATCCTTCTGGTAAGAGGTCTTTAGCATCACGTTCCCACCAAATGCTTGAACCATGTTCCTCAAAGAGTTGAGCCACGTGTTCAATAGTTTCAGCAGTCATAATAGCTGTACCGTCTTCTGCGTAGAAGATAGGAAGTGGAACACCCCAAGCACGTTGACGAGAGATAACCCAGTCGCCACGGTCACGAATCATATTGTAAAGACGGACTTTACCCCATTCTGAGTGGAACTTAACCTTTTCAATTTCATCCAAGATTTCTTGACGGAATTTAGAAACTGAGGCAAACCATTGTGGTACTGCACGCCAGATGATTGGTTTCTTAGTACGCCAGTCAAATGGGTATGAGTGAGAGATTTCTTCTTGGGCAAGAAGGAGGTTACCAAGTTTCTCGATAACAGTTGGAACTACCTTTTCATAGAATTGACCTTCAAACTCAGGACCAGCATTAGCCATCATGATACCACGTTCGTCAACAGTCACTGCGACTTCAAGACCATTAGCAATACCGACATTGTAGTCATCCTCACCAAAACCAGGGGCTGTATGGACAATACCAGTACCAGAGTCAGTCGTAACGTGGTCACCAAGGATCACCAACTCATCTACGGCTGTATCCCATGGGTGTTCGGTTACAATGTGGTTCAATTCTTGACCACGGTAAGTTGCTAAAACTTGAACATCAACCCAGCCAAATTTCTCAGACAAGCTAGTCAACAATTCTGCAGCAACCACAAACTTACGAGCTTCACCAGCAGGTTGAACCAAAACGTAATCAATATCTGCACCAACAGTCAAACCACGAGAAGCTGTGATGGTGAATGGAGTAGTTGTCCAGACAACGATGTAGGTATCTGTATCTAGAACGCCTTTGCCATCTTTTACCTTATTGGCATAGTAAAGGGAAGTTGAAACCAAGTCATGGTATTCAATCTCCGCTTCAGCAAGAGCCGACTCAGATGACCAAGACCAGTAAACTGGCTTGGCACCACGGTAGATATAACCTTTATTAGCCATCTCACCAAATACACGGATTTGGGCTGCCTCATAGTCAGGAGTCAAAGTCACATATGGATTTTCCCAGTCACCAGAAACCCCCAAACGTTTAAAATCTTCACGTTGTTTATCTACTTGAGAAAGAGCATATTCACGACAAAGTTTCAAGTACTCAACCAAGTCCATTTCTTTACGTTTGATACCTTGTTTTGCCAAAACTTGCTCGATTGGCAGACCATGAGTATCCCAACCTGGAATATAAGGAGCATAAAATCCTGACATTGATTTTGAACGAACAATGATATCTTTTGAAATCTTGTTCATAGCGTGTCCAACGTGGATATTTCCGTTCGCGTATGGAGGGCCATCATGCAAGGTGAAATGAGGTTTTCCTTGGTTCAATTCTTGACGACGTTGGTAAAGTTTTGCATCTTCCCATTCCTTTTGCCAAACTGGCTCTTTGGTAGGAAGTCCTGCACGCATTGGGAAAGCTGTTTTCCCAAGGTTAAGGGTATCTTTGAGTTTCATGGTATCTCCTTTATAAATAATAACAAATTAAAAACCACGACTTCTAAAAAGGACGAAAATCGTGGTACCACCTTTGTTCGAAAAAAGACTCAGCTTTTTTCCTCTTATCCCGTAACGTGGGGAACGTCAAATCTTACTAGCTTCAGACTTGAATTTTTGAGAGGATAATCTTATCGTTAGGGAATACAGGACTCACACCATCTCCTGCTCGCTGGAAATATAAGGATAAAATATTGTTCTCACATATCACTATTCATTATAAGATTAGGACAGATTCTTTATTTGTATCTTCCTCATTCGATGAAGGGCCTTCGACTTCAACTGGCTCTAAATGTTCTTCTACATAATGATCTTGTTGAGCTTCAAATTCAGCTAATTCTCTATTACCAGCCTCAATTCGAGCTTGTAACTCAGCCATTTCTTCAGGTGTAAATTGACGAGTCATATCGATTGGTTCTTCTTCTGGTTGTGAATATACCGATTCACCAAGAACTTCACCAACAACTTCTTTAAATGCTTCATCACTTGTCTGAAGGTAGGTAGCTGTTGGGCGCAGAATATCCTCCCAATCTGATGATTCAACAATTGCTAACTGACTCTCAATTGTAGATTTGAGACGTTGGTGGAAGACACGGCTTTTGTTCTTCAATTCTTCAGTCTCAACAGCAACTTTCTTAGCATTATCAGTAGCTTGACGCAAGATCTCATTAGCCTTATATTTTGCTTCTTCAAGCAAACGTTGGGCATCTTGCTCTGCCTGTTGGATAATATTATTAGAACGATCTTGAGCAGCTTGTTTCACACGCTCTGCCGTATCTTGAGCAATCAATACTGATTGACTCAAAGAATCTTTCATCTCATCAAAGTAAGACAAACGTTCTTCCAAGCTCTTGATATGCAACTCTTTATCATGATTGCTTCGAACTAAATCTTCATAATCACGAACAACGATTTCAAGAAATTCTTCAACTTCTTCTGGATCAAAACCTCTAAATCTTGTACCAAAGGTTTTATCTTTAATTTCTAATGATGTAATTGGCATATTATTCCTCACTTACTTAATAATAATTGGACCGTTAATTTCTTTTTATCTTTTTTTGTTTGCCCATTATCTCTAACAAGTTTCAATCGACCAAATTTCCTCACACTAATCAAATCACCAACTTGAACTGCATAATCTGATTTTTCAACTAAATGGTAATTAACTTGGACTGCCTGTTTTTCAATTAACTGACTTGCCTGATTTCTAGACAGCTTTAAGACACCTGCTAGAAAAACATCTAATCTAGAACTAGCAATACAAATATCTAATTCTTGATAATCTTCTACTGTAGCAATTTTCTCAGTAAAATCCCGTTCTTCTAGACGAACCGGTAACCGAGCAATTTTCGTAATGCCGTCTTGAAAAAGGAGAGTAAACTGTCGATTAATGATAATCTGTGCTCTCTCTTCGTTGACTAAGATATCACCAAATAGCTTCCTATCAATTCCTAGCTTGTTTAAAACAGTTCCTAATATTTTTGCATGTGTTAACCGCTCAAACTTATTAGGATAGACAATTTCTTGCAAGGAAAGTTCAAAATCAGAGAATTCTGGCTCAAAATAATCAGGATACAGGAGAACCCGTACATATTCAGTTTCAAGAAACTGCCGACTGCTCATGTAGGAGATGCCGTTGGTTGATGCTAGCACCTTTAAAATCTTTTCTTGATGGGGATTTACAAAGGGTGTTAAAAAAGGAGAATACGAATCTTCTACCTTTTTTATCCATTCTACTCCCTTATCAATAAAAGACGAATCATTCTTAGAAAAGTGTTGATAAATCATCTTGTTCATAGAAAGATCACTAAAAGTCGAATCAACTGTTCCCCTAGGAAGTGAACTAGTAATACCGCAATCCAGACAGACAAATCAAGACCTACAATCTGGAGGGGTAAACGTTGCAAGGGAGCTACTATCGGTTTCACTAAACTAATAATCAAGCGTCCAAGACGTGATTCATAAGCATTGGGAAACCAAGACATCAGAGCAAACACGATTAAAATCAGTGAATAGATATCCACTGCATTTTGAACAAAACGAATGAGAAAGATCATTATCTTACTCTCGTACGTTTCATATCAAAGCCAAATTCACCATTTTGTGATTCATCTGGAATTTTGATATCTTCAATATTGACGACAACATCAACTGGTGTCAGCAGGTACATAGTAGATGCTACCTTTTTCATGTTACCAGCTAAAACGTGGCGTGCCCCATCCAGATAGTCCAAACAACGACGTGCTTGAACTTCTGTCATATATTGGAAATCAATCAAAATACTTTCGTTACCAGCTAATAAATCAACAATATCTGTGGCATCTTCGTATTTACGTGGATAACGAACATCAATTGTCACCTTATCAGTAGAACGTTGACTTTGCATAGCTAACTCTTGTTGACGGGCATGAAGACGAGTGATGTTTTTATCTTTAGATGGCGTACTAGCAGCTTGTTGAGGCAACTCTTGAACAGAAGGGACTGGAGTCACAATCGGCTCTTCAGCTTTAGACTGGTATGCAGTACCAACATCTTCTCCATCTTCTGTAAAATAATCTATAAATTTATCAAATCTATCTTTTAAAGACATATTTCTTTCCTATTTAAAAAATGCTGTACCAATTCTGACAAATGTTGAGCCAAATTCAATCGCTTCCTTGTAGTCACGACTCATACCCATACTCAAGTCCGTCATTGGCATATTGGGAATTTGTTTTTCTCTAATTTCTAGTTGCAAATCCTGCGTAGCTTTAAAAATTTCTTTCAACTCATCACTACTAGCTTCAAAAGGAGCCATGGTCATCAAGCCGACATATTCGATTTTATCTAAGGTTGCTAATTCCGGCAAGAACTCTAATAGTTCTTCCCTTGAAAAACCATGTTTGCTCTCCTCCCTTGAGATATTTACTTGTAAGAAACACTTAACAACTCGGTCACTTCTTTTTTGAATTTCCTCTGCTAGCTTTAATGAATCCAAAGCGTGGAAATAATCAACATACTGAATGACGTCTTTGACCTTGCGTCTTTGCAAGGTTCCAATCAAATGCCAGGTAATATTTCTATCTTTTAAAGCTTCATATTTCTCAAGAAATTTATCCACACGATTTTCACCAATATGATGCACACCTAGCGGAAGCAAAGCCTCCGCTGTCGGTACGTCTACATATTTTGTAACAGCAACAACCGAAACAGAATTGGTTTCTCTTCCTGACTGCTGACTTGCATCTTTTATTTGTTGAAAAACACGTTCTGTATTTTCTTTCAAATTCATTTACTTAACGATTTTTGAAAAATGGAGGAGTGTCTAATTCATCCTCATCGTGTAAAGATGGTGCTTCGAAACGTTCAACTGGTGATACAACTGAATCAGTCGGACGAACAATTGTCTCACGACGCAAGTCCCAATCACCAAATGCTGAAGTTTGAGAAGTTTCTGTACGGCGAGGTGCTGGACTTGGAATTTCTGCAGTTTCAGCCATATCAAAGTGACGATTATGATTGTGTGCATGGCTAGGACTTGCTTGCTCATGACGAACAGCTTGTCTTGGTGCATGACCAACAACTTTTTCAACACGATCTTGGCGAACACCAGTTGCCACAACTGTAACACGGATTTCATCTTTCATGTTTTCATCGATAGATGTTCCGAGCCAGATATTCACTCCTTGGCCAGCTGCTTGGTTGACGATCTCTGAAGCTTCTTCTGCCTCAATCAAAGTCAAGTCGAGACCACCAGTAACGTTGACGATGACATCCTCAGCACCGTCAATAGTTGTTTCAAGAAGTGGTGAGTAGATTGCCTTACGAGCTGCTTCTACCACACGTTCTTCACCACTACCGATACCGATACCCATTAGGGCGTTTCCTTTATTTGCCATAACTGTTTTCACATCGGCAAAGTCAAGGTTAATCAAACCAGGGTTTGTGATCAAATCAGTAATCCCTTGAACACCTTGGCGAAGGACATTATCTGCTTCGCTAAGAGCTTCAAGAAGTGGAGTTTTCTTATCAACAATTTCAAGCAAGTTGTTGTTTGAAATAATCAATAGAGTATCTACATGTTCACGAAGTTGATTGATTCCTTCGACAGCATACTGACCACGTTTGCTTCCTTCGAAACCAAAAGGACGTGTCACAACACCAACTGTAAGAGCACCTAAATCTTTAGCAATGCGGGCAATAACAGGAGCTGCACCAGTACCAGAGCCACCTCCCATACCTGCAGTAATGAAGACCATATCTGCTCCAGTAATAGCTTGAGTCAAGGCTTCTTCGCTTTCTTCAGCTGCCTTTTGACCAACTTCAGGTCGACCGCCAGCACCCAAACCACGAGTCAATTTAGGGCCTAACTGAATTACAGTCTCAGCTTTTGTACTACTCAAAGCTTGTACATCTGTGTTTGCTGCGATAAATTCTACGCCTGCAACACCTTCGTCAACCATGCGGTTAATGGCGTTTCCGCCACCTCCACCAACACCGATTACTTTAATAACTGCACCTTGAGCTGCTGCTGTATCAAATGAAAATGTCATAGTTTATTTTTCCTCTTTTATTCATCAAACATGCTTCCGATTAAGCCACGGAAACGATCTGCGATTTTTGGTTTATTTTGAGAAGATACTTTATCTTCTTTCGGAGCAACTACGTTCGTAGAAGCTGACTGCTCTACCTCAGTATTTTGAACTGGTTGAATAGGGGTAGGTTGTGCTACCTGCGTAACGCGTTGAATCATCCCACCAAAATTAATTGGTTGGTGACGCAAAGTATCTTCACCCTTGACTGCTCGTTGCGCTAATAAATGCACCTCAGTCAATTGACCAGCAAATTCAGACAAGCTAATCACATGAGCGAAGGCAGGATTACGGATTCCAACTTGATTTGGAACGTAAAGTTTAACACCAACGCCAAATACTTCCTGTGCAAGTTCTACAATACCTGGTAAAATAGCATTTCCACCAATCAGAACAATCCCACCTGGAAGATCCAACAAATGTCTTCTTTCCAACTCTTGTTTGATTTGTTCAAAAATGTGTTTAATGCGGGCTGAAATAATCTCTGCTAGGTAGCTTTCTGTAACTTCTACAGGCTCTACTTCACCAATCACTTCAACTTGGAAGGTTTCATTGCTTGCAAGTGAAGGGTAGGCTTCACCATAGTTCAATTTCAATCCTTCAGCTAGTTTTTGTGAAGTCTTCAAGACTTTAGAGATATCTTTTGTGACATAATCTCCACCTTCTTGAAGAATATTTGTAAACTGGAGTTCTTGGTTACGGATTGTAGCAACAGTTGTTTGACCTGCTCCCATATCAATCACCGTAGCTCCAAATTCACGCTCTCCTTCATTCAAGACTGAACGAACCAAAGCCAATGGTGAAATAATAATATTTTCAACCTGAACACCTGAGCGCTCAACTGTCTTGCGTAAATTGTGAAGAATAGTACGTGGACCTGTGTAAAGCAAACCACGCATTTCAAGACGAACCCCCATCATGCCACGCGGGTCACGAATACCTTGGAAGCCATCTACGATAAATTCTTCAGGAATAAAAGTAATGACTTCACGATCTGGTGTCATACTCTTTGTCAAGGCTGATTTAACAACATTTTCAACATCTTGATCTGTAATTTCTTTTGTATCAGATGTAACTGGAATCATTCCTTGAGTTGGTTCTACTTGCAAAAGATTGCCAGGCAAACCAACATTCACTGATTTGATTGAAATGCCAGCTTTCTCTTCTGCTTGGGAAATAGCTGACTTGATAGCAGTTGCTGCTGCTTCAATATCAACGATAATCCCATCCTTTACACCTTTACTCTTGGCATTACTTACACCAATTACATTTAGTTCACCATTTCTAAGCTCGGCAACCAACACCTTAATCGAATTGGTTCCGATATCTAAGCCTGTAAAAAAACCATCTCTAGCCATTACATCGCATCCTCTCTCTTCCAAGTTTCAAACTTCTATTCAATATAGCTAAAACAGGGCATAGCTATTCACAGAATATTATAACACAAAAAATCCAATCGTGCTTAGTTTTTCCTAAATTTACTTACCATTTTTTTACATTCGCTCATCATATTTTTGTATTTTCCAAACAAGTTATAAAAATTTAGATTTATGAAAAAAGAAAGCTTGATTTTAAGCTTTCTTTGCAATCATTTTTTCTGCTTCTTGTTCTAAAAATAGTTCCAAGATTTTCTTAGTCAAAGTTATTGCAGCAGACAAGGCTATAGAAACAATCAAATAATTAGCTACTAAGCCATGGTCTCCAACCAATGGTGGTTTTGTCAAGAATCCGTAATCTCCACCTGTTACTAAATTGACCACAAAAATTAAGGCATTTAGAGCAAAAGTCATGAGAAAAATTCTTTTCACATCTAGCATTCTCGAGTCGTACTGTCTCAATAGATAAACTAGAGAGTTCCCCAAGAGAGCTAAGTGGCCAAAGATAAAGGATAAAATCGCAATATGTGGAAAAGGATAGGCATCTGGCACTGGATAAACAAAGGCTGCTAATGTCCCAAATGTTCCTAGTAATGCAAAATACTGCCTATATTTAGACTGACCAGGAAGCAAAAGCACCACAAACATAGCCATACGGCAATGGTAAAAAGGTAAACTTTCTGATAGCGGCATATGATTGATCCAGTACCAACCGTAAAGGAGGATTAACTGAACTGCTTGTAAACTCTGGAAAAATCGTTGATAAGCCTTCTTTTCACGATAACGATAGGCTGTATAAAAGGTCAAGGCCAAGAGTGTAAATATACTGACATACCAAAAAAGATCAAACTTGGGTGGCTCTGTTGCTTGGGTCGTAAAGAAAATATCCCATAAATTCATCTAGTCTTCCTCATGATTCAAAATTTTTCTGCATTTTATTATACCATGCTATTTAAGAAAAATGAATTTAGAAATACGATAATCATCTTCTTAGTCAAGATATTGCTCCCTCTGACCTTGATAAACCTGCCAAAGAATCTCTATTTGCTCCTTGGTAATGCGTTTTTCAGACAAGTTCGGCAGCTGGTCAATGGCAAAAAATTGAAGTTCAGCAATTTCTTGATTTTCTTGAAATTGTCCATCGAGAAACTTACATTCAAAAATAAACTTTGCATATTGTTTGCTCTGTAGTTGGAAACGATTGGTATCAAAAACAGCTAGTAGTCGTTCAACTTTGGCTTTAAAACCGGTTTCTTCTTCAATTTCCTTGAGAATATTTTCAGTTGGTGAATAACCGACCTCGCCAAAGCCACCTGGCAAAGCCCAATCATCCTCTCCTTGTCCCCTAACCAGACAAATCTTCTCATCCTCAACAATCCAAGCACGGACGTCCATTAAAGGAGTCGCATAAGCTGAAGTCGGTTTCAAGACTTCTGCAACTTCTTCTGCATCAAGGTCTGATGCCTGATTCAACATTTCAGATAAAAGGCCTCGCAAGTCTTCGTAGCGCTCACGGTCGAAAGGATCTTTTGTAAAGGTTAATCCAGTATCCGTAATGGCTAGCATTCTTTGCAGATACTTGACAAAATCACTAGCATTCATTTTCTAAACTTTCTACCAGCTTAGCTAGATTCATGGAGTTAGAGCCCTTGAGCAAGATTTGGTCATTAGCTCCTAGACTTTCCTTAACTTGCTTAACTAGGGCTTCAAATTGATCCTCGTCAGCTGTTTTTTTGAAGTAGTAAACATGGCCGATTGGGAACATTTGACTGGCCAATTGGGCTAATTCGGCAATGTCTTCTCCATAGAAAATAAGGGTATCAAGCACATCTGGAGAAAGGCTCAAAATCATCTGGTTATGGAGCTGAACGGACTGGTCACCGAGTTCCTTCATGTCTGCCAAGACAGCGATTTTCTTGCCCCCTTCATTGGCTGGAATGGCAGAAAAAGTTTCTAAAATCAGCTTCATAGCAGTTGGATTGGCATTGTATACGTCAGACAAAATATCTGCTCCATTGGCTGCTTTCTTCCACTCAGTACGGTTACGCGTCAATTCAAGATTTTGGAAGGCCTGACGAATTTGTTCCTCTGAAACTCCTTCTTGTAGGGCAACATAGGATGCAATCATAGCATTGGTGGCATTGTACTTACCAGTCACTGGCAAATCGAGGACTTGTCCCAAAAAATTAGTCTTAAAAGTCAGACTGTCCTTACGCTCAATCAAGTCTGTGATTTCCAACTCTGCTCCTTGACCAAAACGGACTACCTTTTTATCAGTTGGCAAGTAGTCCTCTACAATAGTGTCAGCTGGTGCTAAAAGTAAGGAATCAGGTGCCATCCCGTCTGCAATTTGCATTTTTCCTTTGGCAATTTCCGAACGGTCTTTGAAAAAGGCTAAATGAGCCTCTCCAACCAAGGTCACAATAGCTGTTTTTGGATGGGCCAATTCAGACAAGAGATGAATATCTCCCAAGTGATCCTGCCCCATCTCCAAGACCAACTTTTCTGTCCCCTCAGGCATATGGAGAACTGTGTAAGGAAGGCCAATCTCGTTATTATAATTGCCTTGTGTTTTGTAGGTCTTGTAGGTTGTTGATAGCAAGTGCGCTAACATATCTTTGGTCGTTGTCTTGCCATTTGAACCTGTAACAGCAAAGACATCAACTCCTGTTTTTTCAAGATAGTAGGCAGCTAGGGTTTGAAAGGCCGTCAAAACATCAGCTACTAAAATGTAGGGATGATTTGCGATTTCTTTCTCAGACAAGGTTACTGCGGCACCATTTTCAAAGGCTGTTTCGATAAAGTCATGACCGTCACGAGCACCTTTGAGGGGCACAAACAAATCCCCTGCAGCAATCAAACGACTATCAAACTCAGCTTTTTCTAACTGGGTGTCCTCAAAGAGGCTGATATCATTTTTAGCTCCTACAACTTGAGCCACTTCATGAATTGTTAATTTCATTTCTACTCCTTTAAAAAGGGTCGAAACTCGAGAACTCTAGTCACCTTGCAGTGATGGTTCTGGCTCCTACCCTCTCTTTCATTTTTATAGCAAATGCGCTTCGCGCTTGTCAAAACTTTCCTTGGCAAGGTCCACCAAACGCTCGATTAGTTCTGGATAGCTGATTCCCATATTGTCCCAAAGTAGTGGGTACATAGACCACTGGGTAAAACCTGGCATGGTATTAAGCTCGTTTAGGAAAATCTCTCCCTTGTCTGTATAGAAGAAATCGCAACGAGAGAGACCGAGGCCACCAATGGCACGGAAGGCTGTTTCTGCATTCTGACGCATGACAGCTACCACATCATCACTGATTTTAGCTGGGATATCCATGGTAATCTTGTTGTCAATATACTTGGCATCGTAGTCATAAAAGTCAACATCCTTGACTACTTCTCCTGGTAGCGTACTCTTGACATCGTAGTTGCCCAAGAGACCAACCTCGATTTCACGAGCATTTACCCCTTGCTCTACCAAGACACGGCTGTCATATTGGAAGGCAAGTTTCAAAGCTTGACGGAGTTCCTCTTGATTTTCAGACTTAGAAATACCGACACTTGAACCCATGTTTGATGGTTTTGTGAAGACTGGGTAAGTCAATTTTTCTTCAACTTCGGCAATTTTAGCAGTCACATCATCGCCTTCGACAATGGCCACATAAGGAACTTGAGCAATCCCGACAGATTCTAAGACACGCTTGGTCGTGATTTTATCCATGGCAAGACTAGATGACAAGATGTTGCAACCAACATAAGGCATTTTCAAAACTTCAAGGAAACCTTGAACAGAGCCATCTTCTCCCATCGGACCGTGAAGGACTGGAAAGACCACTGCTCCTTCTTCGTAGATGGCACTTGGTGCAACTTTCTTATCCCAATCAATGGTTTCATTGGTCATAAGACGATCCTCTTGACCGGGAGTCTGGCTAAATTCTTGCGTTTTAATAAAGTCACCTGACTGGCTGATGAAGAAAGTCTTGACTGTGAAACGGTCGTAGTTGACCGCACGCATGACACTTTCAGCTGAAAGAACAGAGACTTCACGCTCTGCACTACGTCCACCGTATAAAAGAATAATCGTTTGTTTCATATTATTTGTTCCAATTCTAATAGAATACTTGTTCTTTAGTATATCATATTTGCTTCTTTTTTGAAACTTGTATCTAAAAAAGCCCTCATTTGAGAGCTGAAATTTTACCTATCCACCACTTGAGCTTCAAAGCGTGCTGGTTTGTCGTCTACGGTATCTTTTTCTAGTAAAATTCCTCAACACAACCAGTTGTTCATACAGCATTGTGTTGAGCAAGAAACTACTTTCTCTGGTAAACTATCCATACAAAGTCTGA
>NZ_KV831055.1:0-343 GCF_001836965.1 Streptococcus sp. HMSC063B03
CGAGGGAGGTGACTAAGAAGGCGGAGTATGGAGATTCATCTTCAGTTAAGACGTTAGGAGACTATGGTAATGACTTAGCGGAAACTTCAGTCTATACAAGTCTTGAAGAAGGTATCAAGCACCTTATTGAGAAAATGAAAGTATCAGTACCGAATGTAGCTAATTATTGGAGCGTGGGAATAACTGGTAATTCATATTATAAAAATATAAATTTCTCCTTTGATGCTCAACAATTTGCGAAAGACTCCACGACGAATACTCTAAAAGATCTTTTTAAGAATATTACTGTGTCAGAAGTTGGTATTCCGATTCCAGGTACGAATGTTTCCATGGGGATATCAGG
>NZ_KV831056.1:0-499 GCF_001836965.1 Streptococcus sp. HMSC063B03
GGATGTTTGGAATCCATGATCCGATTGGTTTGTAGGTTACTACTTCTGTAGCATCTTTTGAATCCGCAGTTACTTTTGTAGTTGATACACTTGCTTTGTCAGCTAAGTATCCTTTAACTACTGGTGATTTAACTTCAGCTAAGTCTTGAGCTGGAGTCCAATCTCCGTAAGTCACTTCACCTGTTACTAAGTTGACCTTAGCTTCACGTGTAAATTTAGCTTCTTGTGTTACTGTTTTTGGTGTTCCATCTTCATTTAATACTGGAGTTCCATCTTCGTACACATAAGTGATTGTACGTGTAACAGTTTTGTTTAGATCTTTTTCTTCCAAGCCAGCTGGGTATTTAGGTCCATCTGGGTTATTTGGATCTACTGGAGTTCCTGGTGTTTTTGGTTGATCTGGTGTTACTGTAACTTCTTTAGCTTTAAGCGTTACTTTGAACTCTTGATCTGTATCTTTATCTTTATCGAACTTACCACCTTCTGGGTATGTATTAGA
>NZ_KV831056.1:599-13445 GCF_001836965.1 Streptococcus sp. HMSC063B03
CTAATTCATATCCTTTGTTTTCAAGTTCTTTGATTTTCGCTTTTACATCAGCCTCTTTTGTAAGTGGTGTATCTGAGTCACCTTCTTCAGTAATAGCATCAACACCTGGAATTGGGTTTCCTTTTTCATCTACGAAAGTTGTTTTAGCTTTTTGAGTATCTTTTACGTAGTTAATCGGCGTACTTTGAGTTGGATCGTTTGGAATATCTGGAATGACATATCCTTTAGTTGGATCTTGTGGATCTACTGGTTTAAGTGGTTGTCCATTTCCATCTTTTGGAGTCATACCTGGTACGTATGGTAATACCGGTTTATCAGTTCCTGGTTTTGTTGGATCATCTGGATTATTCGGATATTTGATTGGGTTTGTTGGTTGTCCCGGGATATTTGGTACCCATGATCCTAGTGGTTTGTATGTTACTACTTCTTTAATATCTTCAGAATCACCTGTTACATTTACCACCGCAACACTTGCTTTGTCAGCTAAGTATCCTTTAACTACTGGTGATTTAACTTCAGCTAAGTCTTGTGCTGGTGTCCAGTCTCCGTATGTAACTTCTCCTGTTACCAAGTTCACTTTTGCTTCACGTGTGAATTTAGCTTCTTGTGTTACTGTTTTTGGTGTTCCATCTTCATTTAATACTGGAGTTCCATCTTCGTACACATAAGTGATTGTACGTGTAACAGTTTTGTTTAGATCTTTTTCTTCCAAGCCAGCTGGGTATTTAGGTCCATCTGGGTTATTTGGATCTACTGGAGTTCCTGGTGTTTTTGGTTGATCTGGTGTTACTGTAACTTCTTTTTGTTTAAGTGTCACTTTGAACTCTTGATCTGTATCTTTATCCGTATCGAACTTACCACCTTCTGGGTATGTATTAGATACTAATTCATATCCTTTGTTTTCAAGTTCTTTGATCTTAGCTTTAACATCAGCTTCTTTTGTTAATGGAGTTTCTGATCCACCTTGTTCAGTAATTTCAGCTACCCCTGGAATTGCATTTCCTTTTTCATCTACAAATGTTGTTTTCGCTTTTTGAATTGCTGTATATTTAACAACATATTCGTAATCTTCATCTGTAGCTGTTGTTGCTTGTACTGGTACTTTTTCAACACTTGCGATGTAACCTTCTTTTTGTGGTACTGCAAGTTCTGGAAGATCAGTACTTTGACCATTAGTTCCTTTCCAGTTAATATAAACTGGTTTGTCTTCAGAGTTAATTACCGCTTTACCTTGTGCAGTTAACTTGATTGAACCTGTGTAACTTACAGTTTGTTTTTGTGATGGGAATACATCAGTACCCGCTAAGCCTGCAACATTGTCAGCGTATACAAATTTAATTGTACGGTTTACTTCTTCTACTTTTGTTTTCTTAACATAATCATACTCTGCTGGGGTAACAAATGCAGATCCATTTATACCTTTAGCTTTTAATTCTTCTTCAGAATATAAATCTCTTGCTCTTGTCTTCGTAACACTTAGTGTACCTTTTACGTTTTCAGGAGGAAGATCTGCAAGAATGTATTCTTCTCCGTTAACTTCTTTAACTAAGTCTACGTGATCATTACTTACATCATATTTGTTTCCAAGTACATTAGTGTAATCTTTTGAACCATCTTCACTTAAAGGAATATTCCCCGTATATCTTGTTGGTTCAAAACCTATAACTTCACCTGTCACTAAATCTTTGAATGTTCTAACAACAGCACCTGTTGGTGGCTCACCTTGAACTTTACCATCACCTTTAACACTCCAACCGTTTGGCACTGTAGTTATAACATCTTCTTTCTCACCGTTAATAGATTCTCCACCTGATACAGTAAGAGTTGCTGCAGTTTTATCGTTTCCTACATAACCTTGTTTAATTAATCCATTTTCATAAGTAATATTAGAATATTCACTTGTTAGAGTTTTGTCTTTTATTACTTTTTCAATACCTAAAGATTGAAGAGGCATAGAGACTATAGAATCTTCTTGAATAGTTCCTTCTGTAACAGTAAGTTCTAATTCCGTTGGTGAAATTAATCTAGGTGTTAATGTAAAACCAGTATCTCGACCATCTTGTAAAATCCATACATTGTTTTCATTAGCTCTAGCATTAGACCAACGGTTTTGCGGACGATATGTAATACTATCTCCTTTATTAGGGTTAATAGTAGACGCTGTATTTAATCCATTTACAAAGTTAGAACTTCCTTCAAGTTCTTTGAATTCAGTAAAATCTGCATTTGGAAGTTTGATTGTAAATTTAGATCCTACTCCATAACGAACATCTGAATCAGTTTTTAATACGATTGAATCACTTCTACCTATTTGCTCATTGTTAAGGTATGTCAATCCATTGTTTTCACTTAGTGATGCACTAGTACCTTGTTTTTGATAGCTAGGTTGTTGACCTTTTCTTGTATAAGTATGTTCCAGAACTGTACGCCCATCAATTTTAATAGTCGCTGTATACGGAGTGTCTTTTGAAATTTGTGGAGCTAAATATCCATCACCCGATAAATTACTCGCTCCAAACGACACATTCGGATAGTCTTTTACTTTATCGTTCCACTCGATGTTGTAAGTATATGTTCCAGTTTCGTTAGCTACCGCTGGTTGCTCAGCAACACGTTGGTCATAAGTCATACCACGTTGTGTACGTTGTGCCCAATATGGTACAGATTTATTATTGTTGTTTCCTGTAGTTGTTTTAAAGTCGATAGATTTAACTTTACCAACTACTGTTCCATCAGTCGCTCTGATTTCCGTATTATTTGCCAAACCAGCACCTAACTCAGCTAAGTTAGTAAGTTCAATTTTTGTAATAGAACCTGCTTTAAGAGTTGATGTACTAATAGTAGTATCAAATCCCCATCCTGTAGGAGCCGTATTATCTGCATTCATATCAACATAAGCGTTTGTTACAGCTTTAACTGTTTCTCCATCTTTAAAAACATCTTTACCTGTAATTTTTGACGCAGTAGCAGCTAATACCGATTCTACTTTACCTGCATGACCCGCACGTTTCATTTCAGCATAAACTGCTTCAATTGCGGCAGAAAGACGGTTCACTTGAGCTACCATTTGGTCTTTAGAAGCATCAGATGAAAGCAATCCTTTAGACGCTACTGCTTCAAGCTTCACTGTAGCAATTGCAGCTGATAACTTTTGTTTAGATGCTTCATCTTTCACTTCTTTATCTGAGAAGTTTGAGGCTACTGTTGCCATAACATCAGCTTCTGAAGTCAATTGAGTAAGAACTGTTTTAACATCGTCTTGTGCTTTTTCTGTTGCAGCTTTTTCAGATGTTTCTTTGTTAGTTTTTTCTTTGTCTGCTTCTTTTTTATCAGCTTGCTCTTTATCAGATTTTTCTGTTGCAGCTTTATCGGTAACTTCTTTTTCTGCTACAGGTTTAGCTTCAGTTTTAGCATCTTCTTTTACTTCAGGTTTTTCATCTGCTTTTACAGCATCAATCTTTAATTCAGGAAGTTCTTCAACAACGGGTGTTGTTGAACCAGAATCAGATTTCTGTTTATCAGAATTTGTAACTTCTGTAGCCTTTGCAGAATCAGTGTTTGTCTCATCAGCTTTAACAGCATTTGCTCCTAAAAGAAGAGCAGTCCCCAAAAGAACACTAGCCGCACCAAAACTATACTTACGAATAGAAAAGCGCTGGGCTCTTCTACCATGGTATTTTTCCATTCTTGAATACATGTTTTCTCCTTATTTATATATATGTTAATTTAGAATAAGGTTGAAGTCATCAGTTTTCCCTTCCTCTCCTGCTAAAGAACACCTTCTTTAACGAAACCACAACACAATACTCATCATCCAATTTTACCATATGTTTTTAACATCAGTCAACCAAAATGTTCTATATATTCTCGCTTTTTGTATAATATTTTTGTACCCAAAATACAAAAAGAAGGAATTACCCTTCTTTTTATTATAATAACTTTTTTATTTACGGTTTGATACGGTGCAACATACGTGGGAATGGAATGGCTTCACGGATATGTTTTGTTCCTGCTGCGAAGGTTACCATACGTTCGATACCGATACCAAATCCACCGTGTGGGACTGTACCGTATTTACGAAGGTCAAGGTAGAATTCATACTCTGTACGGTCCATACCAAGTTCATCCATTTTAGCTACAAGGGCATCATAGTCTTCCTCACGCATAGACCCACCGATGATTTCTCCATAGCCTTCTGGAGCAAGCAAGTCTGCACAAAGCACACGCTCTGGATTCCCAGGAACTGGTTTCATGTAGAAGGCCTTGATGGCTGCTGGATAGTTCATGACAAATGTTGGCACACCAAAGTGATTTGAAATCCACGTTTCGTGTGGTGAACCAAAGTCATCACCATGCTCAAGATGTTCGTAGTCAGCGTCTTCATCATTCTCATGCTCTTGCAAGAGGTCAATGGCTTGATCGTAAGTGATACGTTTGAATGGCTCTGCAATGTAGCGTTTCAAGAGCTCTGTATCACGTTCCAAGGTTTCCAAGGCTTGAGGGGCACGGTCAAGAACACCTTGAAGAAGGGCTTTTACATAAGCTTCTTGCAAGTCAAGTGACTCATCATGTGTCAAGTATGAGTACTCTGCGTCCATCATCCAGAACTCAGTCAAGTGACGGCGCGTTTTTGATTTTTCAGCACGGAATACTGGACCAAAGTCAAAGACACGACCAAGAGCCATAGCACCTGCTTCTAGGTAAAGCTGACCTGATTGGCTCAAGTAAGCTGGTGTTCCGAAGTAGTCAGTTTCAAAGAGTTCAGTTGAATCTTCAGCTGCATTTCCTGAAAGAATCGGGCTATCAAACTTCATGAAGCCGTTCTTGTCAAAGAACTCATAAGTTGCATAGATGATAGCGTTACGGATTTGCATCACCGCTACTTGCTTACGAGAGCGTAGCCACAAATGACGGTTGTCCATCAAGAAGTCTGTTCCGTGTTCTTTTGGTGTGATTGGGTAGTCTTGAGATTCACCGATCACTTCGATGTCTGTGATATCCAACTCATAGCCAAACTTAGAACGTTCATCTTCTTTGACAATACCTGTCACATAAACAGAAGTTTCTTGGCTCAAGCGTTTGATGACATCAAACTTCTCAAGTCCCACTTCTTCACCAAATTTTTCTAAAAAGTTTGGTTTAAAGGCCACACCTTGGAAGAAGGCTGTCCCGTCACGCAATTGCAAGAAGGCGATTTTCCCTTTTCCTGATTTGTTGGCAACCCAAGCGCCAATCGTCACTTCTTGACCAACATAGTCTTTTACATCGATAATCGTTACACGTTTTGTCATTATTTTTCCTTTTCTTTTATTTTTCCATAAATGCTTTCAAGCGGTTAACTGCTTCTTTAAGCGTGTCTAGGTCTGTCGCATAGCTGAGGCGGACATTTTCTGGCGCTCCAAATCCAGCTCCTGTGACCAAGGCTACTTCAGCTTCTTCTAGGATAGCGGTTGTAAATTCTGTCACATCCGTATAGCCTTTCATCTCCATTGCCTTTTTGATATTTGGGAAGAGGTAGAAGGCTCCTTGCGGTTTGACCACTTCAAATCCTGGCACCTCAGCAAGAAGGGGATAGATGGTATTGAGACGTTCCTCAAAAGCCTGACGCATGCTTTCCACCGTATCTTGCTCGCCTGATAGAGCCTCAACTGCTGCATACTGGGCTACTGCTGACGGGTTTGAAGTTGTTTGACCTGCAATCTTGGACATGGCAGCGATAATGTCTGCTTCTCCAACGGCATAGCCAATACGCCAGCCAGTCATAGCATAGGTTTTAGACACACCATTGATAACCACTGTTTGCTTGCGAATCGCTTCTGATAGACTAGAAATAGGTGTGAACTCATGGCCATTATAGACCAAGCGCCCATAGATATCGTCTGCTAGGATGAGAATATCCTTTTCTACAGCCCAGTTCCCGATTGCTAAGAGTTCCTCACGGGTGTAAATCATACCTGTCGGATTAGATGGTGAATTCAGCACCAAAACCTTGGTCTTGTCTGTGCGAGCTGCTTCTAACTGCTCTACAGTCACCTTAAAGTGATTGTCTTCCTTAGCAGGAACAAAGACTGGCACACCCTCTGCCATCTTAACCTGATCTCCATAGCTGACCCAGTAGGGGGTTGGGATGATAACTTCATCACCTGGATTGACCACAGCCATAAAGAAGGTATAGAGAGAATATTTTGCTCCTGCAGCTACTGTCACTTGATTTGGCGCTACAGAATAGCCATAAAAGCGCTCAAAGTAGGTATTGACTGCTGCCTTGAGCTCTGGCAGGCCTGAGGTTACTGTATAAAAAGAAGCACGCCCCTCTTGAATCGATGCAATGGCGGCATCTTGGATATTTTTTGGAGTAGTGAAATCTGGCTCACCCAAGGTTAGAGACAAGATATCTCTTCCCTCAGCCTTCAGTGCTTTGGCACGGGCTCCAGCAGCCAAGGTCACACTTTCTTCCATTTCTAAAACACGGTTGGATAGTTTCATAGGCCCTCCTTATTGACCAATGCTCCTGTTTCAAAATCTACTAGATAAAAATCAGAGCCTGACTTGACTTCCCAGATTGGCTTGTCTTGATAACGACCAAAGGTAATCTTGTCAATCTCGCCAGCTCCTTTTTCCTTAGAAAGAGCTTCTGCTTTTTCTTGTGAAACACCCTGATTTAGCTGATAAACGTAAATCTTATGGTCATCTTTACCAATCAGGACAGCAAGTGATTCTTGCTGTTTATTACGACCAAGAACGCTGTAATAAGATTCCAAGCCATTGTATAAATCAACCTGATCAGCCTGCTCTAATCCTGCATACTGCTGAGCTAATTTTTCTCCTTCACTTTTAGCTGTTTGATAAGGTTTCATACTAAGAGAAACCAGATACAGAAAGGAAGCACTGATAACCACAAACAAAATCGTCATCCCTAGACCATACTGCCACAGTAGATTATTTTTTGCTTTATTTTGTCTTGTTTTCACTCGTCTATTTTACCATCTATTGGGCTTTATTACAAGTGAATGCAAGAATACTCTTCGAAAATCAAATTCAAACCACGTCAACGTCACCTTGCCGTACCCAAGTACTGTCTGCGGCTAGCTTCCTAGTTTGCTCTTTGATTTTCATTGAGTATAAGAAACCAATTCTATTTCTTCCTTCAAAGTAAACCGATTTTTCTTGTTTAAAACCGAGAGAGAAAAGCATAGACACAAGCGAAATCACCGTATTAAAAAACCTGAGCTTGCACTCAAGTTTTCAGAAATTCTTTTAATCTATGGAATCATTTTATCATCTATTCTTTTAGCCATTTTTCCTAAAAAGATAGTCAGTAGAAGGCTAATCATGACTAAAAAGGATCCTAGATAAAGAAATGTTACTACAAAGCCTAAATTGTCAATCAACCAGCCTGTCAGTGGGAAGAAGACAATCATACTTAGACTAAACATCATAGAGTAGACACTCAGCATGGTTGCCCTTACTTCACTTGGGAGCCGCTCTTGCAAATCATTATCAAAAATCGGCTGAAAAAGAGCATATAGAGCATTACTAATCAAATAAACCAAAATATAGATTAGAGGTGTTCCAAAGTAGGACAGCAGGTAGGTAACTCCAGTCAGCAGGACGAGGACAGGGAAAAGCTTCAAGGCGGCATATCTCTTTCCAATCTTACTCGCTAGATAGACTGCGACGATATTCAAGAGACTTCCAAGTAGCATAACTGCTGAAATTTGCCAACTACTTAAATCTGGTAACTGATTTTGATAGTAAAAATAAAACATGCACATGAGTGTACCAACAATCTGAGACAAAATCATCCAGTTGAAGAGCATGGGATTTCGCTCCAACTCTTCCTTAACAGTCCACATAATCTGTTTCATGGTCACACTATCAGTTTTTTCTAGCTTGACACTGGGCTCTTTCAGCATCCAAATCAAGACAAGAACTATGATAGAAGTGGCAATCATGATATAGTAGGTCAGGTGCAATTGACCATGGACAAAAAATCCCGCCAACACTGTCCCCAAAGAACGAGTTCCTTCTGCTACTCCTGACATGAAACTTGAAATGGATAGATAGCGCTCCTTTAGCCCAGCCTCTACAGCCGAGTCATAGACCATTGCTGCGCTTGTTCCTGAATCAAAATTATAAGACAAGGCACTTATCGCCATAGCTAGCGCATAAATCCAAAAATTTCCCTGCCCAGCCAACATAAGAATAGAAGACACAATCCCTGCTATTCGACTTAAATAAAGGTTGGTCTTATAGGAATAGCGGTCAGCTAACATACCAGATGGAATTTCACAGAGAAGACTGGTCATATGAAAAATACTCTCCAGAAGTCCAATCTGCCAAAGAGACATTCCGTTTTGACTGAGAAAGAGAATCCAAAAACTGGTAATCCCTAGAAATGCAAAAAACTCAACTCCGGCCATCAGGCCAATATTTTTCCGATAATTTCTTATTAACATCTTTTCTCCTTAACAAGTGTATTATTTCTTTTGTCCGTCACTTGTTAATCTTTGCCTTACATGATCTCCACCCCTTTTAGAAGCATTCTTCAATGCCATTATTGTTCCTTTAATGATTTATGAAATGATACCGGAAAATAGCTGTTCTGCGGTTTCTATTGCTAGTTTTCTTGTTTATTTTAGCACTTATGTCATTATATTACAAGAGAATATTGGAATACTCCTATAAAATCAAAGAAAACTAAAATCCAAAAAATAGTTCTTACTTTTCCAGTGACAACTGACTAGAGTTTCAGCAATTTTATAATTTTCAAATAAACTCTGAGCAAATTTCTTGCAAGTCCTTTTGTTTTGTTGTAATATATTTTATAACAACGAGAGAGTTCTCGGAAATTTAAGAAAAAGGAGACACATCATGTCTAAAAAAGTATTATTTATCGTTGGATCACTACGCCAAGGTTCTTTCAACCACCAAATGGCCCTTGAAGCTGAGAAAGCACTTGCTGGTAAAGCAGAAGTTAGCTACCTTGACTATTCATCCATTCCTCTCTTCAGCCAAGATTTAGAAGTTCCAACTCATCCAGCTGTAGAGGCTGCTCGTGAAGCAGTTCTCGCTGCTGATGCCATCTGGATTTTCTCTCCAGTCTACAACTTCTCTATCCCTGGTACAGTGAAAAACTTACTTGACTGGTTATCTCGTGCCCTTGACTTGTCTGATACACGTGGCGCTTCTGCCCTTCAAGACAAGTTTGTCACAGTATCATCTGTAGCCAATGCAGGTCACGATCAACTCTTCGCTATCTACAAGGACCTCTTGCCATTTATCCGTACACAAGTCGTTGGGGATTTCACTGCTGCACGTGTTAACGACTCTGCTTGGGCAGATGGAAAATTGGTTCTCGAAGAAACAGTCCTAAACTCACTTGAAAAACAAGCTCAAGACTTGGTCGTAGCAATTCAATAAAAAATAAAGAATTTTTAAAAGTCTAAATCAATTATCGCCACCTCATAGGGTGGCTTTTTTAGACTCTATCAAGATTCTCAGACAAACATCAGCCATCCAAAAAAACCTTGAGCGTTACCACTCAAGGTTTTTAGCAGTCTTTTCCATCATGGAAAATCGTTCTAAGAATATTCTTTCATTCGAGATCTATCACTTATCATCTTCTTTCGAGAAATTAGTGACTGCTTGTTGCTGATTAATCTTCTTTTCTTCGACCTACATATAGGCTCAATAGAATACCGCTACCTAAAAGAACAGAGATATAATCAGATTGGCTTCCAGTTTCTGGTAATTTGTCCCCATGTTTTTCTTTACCTGTAGTTGGTACTACTGGGTTAGAAGTTAATGGTGTTACCGGTTGAACTGGTACATTTGGATTTGGTTGTGTTGGAACTTCAGGAATGTTTGAAGTTGGTTTGTCATTGACTTCTGGCATACCAGGTACTCCGCCATTAAATTCTGGAATTTCATGAACTGGAGGTGTTGGCATTCCTGGAACTTCTGGATTAGGAAGTTCATTGACTTCTGGCATACCTGGTACTCCACCATTGAATTCTGGCAATTCATTAACCTCTGGTATTCCTGGAACACCACCGTTGAATTCTGGCAATTCATGAACTGGTGGTTCTGGCATTGCAAACGTTGGTCCTTCTGGCACATTACGTGTTGGAGGAACTGGTTTGTCATTTGATGGTGTTACTGGTTTGCCTTGGCAACCACATTTACCATCTTTTCCGTCCTTACCATCTTTGCCGTCGCGACCATCACGTCCATCTTTAACAACTGTTTTTGTCACAGTTCCATCAGAATTGATGATTGTGATTGTATGACTACCATCTCCATTATCTTCAACAGAAACTTTTGGTGATTTACCATCTTTACCGTCTTTAATCACCATTTCTGTCTTACTTCCATCTGGATTAGTGATTGTAACAACATGAGTTCCATCGTTATTATTTTTAACAGTTACAGTTGGTGAAACGCCATCTTTACCGTCGCGACCATCTTTGATAATAGATTTGTATTGACGACCATCAGAATCTATGATTGTTAATGTGTGAGTTCCGTCTCCGTTATCAACGATATTCGCTTTTGGTGATTTACCATCAAAGATTGTAGTTGTAGTTTCTTTACCATCAGCTCCTGTTACTTTAATAGTGTGTGAACCATTGTTGTTATCAATAACTTCAAGTTTTGGTTCTTTACCATCACGAACTGTAGTTGTTGTAGTTGTACCGTCTGAGTTCACAACTGTGATAGTGTGAGTTCCATCTCCGTTATCCACAACCTTAGCAGTTGGTGATTTACCGTCACGAACTGTGGTTTCAGAAACAGTACCATTACCGTTTTCTACACGAATTGTGTAAGTACCATCATGGTTATCTCTAACTGTTGCTACTGGTGATTTACCATCTTTAATGATTGTTTCAGTAGTTGTTCCATCACCATTTAGAACTGAGATCTTATGTGTTCCATTCTGTTCGTCAGTTATTGTAACTTTTGGTGATTTACCATCACGAACTGTGGTTTCAGTTGTCACACCTTCTGGATTTGTAATAACGATTGTATGACTTCCGTCTCCATTATCACGAACAGATGCGGTTGGAGTACGTCCGTCAACACCGTCACGACCATTCTTAACAACAAACTCATTCTTCGTTCCGTCTGGGTTAGTGATTGTTACTCTGTGGCTTCCATCTGGATTTTCTGTTGTAGTTGCTGTTGCAGCTTTACCATCTTTACCATCTTTGATGATAGCATTCGTAACATTGCCATCTCCATCCGTAACTTTAACAGTGTGAGTTCCATCGTTGTTATCAGTCACTTCAACTTTTGGAGTCTTACCATCTTTACCATTCTTAACAACTGTTTCTTTAGTTGTTCCATCTGGATTTGTTACAGTGATTGTGTGGCTTCCATCTGGATTTTCTGTTGTAGTGATATTGGCAGTTTTACCGTCTTTACCATCTTTAACTTTAGTTGTTGATTCAGAACCATCAGGGTTTCTAACAGTAATAGAGTGTGTTCCATCTCCATTGTCCGTTACATTTACAACTGGTGATTTACCGTCTGCTCCATTAGCTCCGTTTTCACCTTTTTCGCCTTTGTCGCCTTTTTCACCGGCTACTCCTTGAGGTCCACGGATATTACCAATCTTGTTCCAAGAACCATTTTCTTTCTTGTAAACATCACCTGTATTGGCGTCGATATAAGTATCACTGTCTTTACCATCATTAGCAGTTGGGGCAGTAACTCCACTTAGTAATTCAGCACCGTTACGTCCATTTGTACCAGAAGCTCCATCTGTACCATTACGTCCATTTGTACCATTCAAGATATCACTTGTACCAATTAATTCATCCACACCTGGATCGTATTTACCGTTACCATTATTATCATAGTATGCTGTAATACGAGTACCATTTACTGGTTGTGAATCTGTTGCATCTGTAGTTGTTGGTTGTACTGTTTCTGATGACTCAGTTGCACTTCTATCTTCATCTGGTAATGCTCTTCTATTTCTTGCACTTCTTGATGTTCCAGAAGGTTGTGAATTAGAAGTTGATCCAGCACCTCTTCTAACTGCTTCCACCAATGCATTTAAGTCAATAGTTGGTGTACGGCCATCTCTACCATTCTTACCATCTTTTACTGTAAAGGTTACTGGATCTTTACCTGGTGTTGTGATAGTTACAAGAGTGCTTTGACCATCTTGTCCACGTTGAGTAGTGATTGTAGGAGTTTGGCCATCCTGACCGGTTGCACCAGTTTCTCCCTTAGCACCATCTTTAACAAAGACTGTAGTTGGTTGTGAACCATCATGGTTATCAACAGTGATTTCTACACCTTTATGACCGTCTTCATCCTTACGAACAGCTGTTACTGTTGGAGAGACTCCGTCCACTCCATCTTTAATAACTGCAAGAGGTTTTTCAGGGTTCAATGGTTGACCTGGATGTGCTGGATCTTCTTGGTAAACTTTAGTTTCTTTACCATCTTTGACAGTAAGCAATGATTTACCATCACGTCCGTCCGCACCTTTAGCACCATCTTTAATCATTTCAGAACCTAGAAGTTCATCAGTTCCTGGAGTATACTTACCATCATTGTTTTCATCAGTATAGAATGTCACAATTGTATGAGATGGATTGCCGTTTTGTCCTTCGACACGAAGCAAATCAACTTTTGGAGTTTTACCGTTCAGACCATTTTCTCCGTCCTTAACATTTACTGTAACTGGATCTTTACCTGGAACAGTGAATGTAATGTCGGTACTATGACCATCTTTACCTGGAGTTACAGTTACTTCTGGAGTCTTACCATCTTCTCCACGTTCACCTTTATCACCCTTAGGTCCCTTGATGTTGCCTTCTTTGTCCCAGT
>NZ_KV831057.1:0-1340 GCF_001836965.1 Streptococcus sp. HMSC063B03
TGATGCACTTCTCAAGTAAACATGCGGATGATGTGGTGAGAGGTGTAGGTGGTTCTGGAGAAGTAGCAAACAGGGGAGAAGATTTATTACAATCAACTAAAGAGATTCAAAGGATTGAGGAGATTAACGTAGTATTTAAACGTAATCCGAAACATGATGAAGCCGAGTTTATTCGTCAATTGAAAGGACAAGAAGAAGGTTTAAACAAATTAGCTGTAAAAGAGTATTTTGAAAATAGGAAAGAATACATCAAAAACGGACGTTCATCGGAAGCTAAAGCTGCTCAAAAAGCTGCCAGAGAAAATGCTCTAGCAGATAAATACAATGAGATGTTGCTACAAGGGAATTCTCGTTCAGAAGCTAAGCGCATTGCTGAGGACTGGATAAAAACACAAGCTGCTTTGCATGATCCAGATATGATAGCCGGCGGTTATGCTACTAAAATTACAGGTATGGGAGATACTCGTATTAATTCTTCTCTAGGATCTCAATGGCGTTCAAGAATAAGCGAAATGGATCAGCAAATACGTAAAGCAACTGAACATCTTTTAAAAGATGATTTGGATAAAACAAGGCTCAATATTAAATTGGAATATATACAGAGGTGATATTATGTTAGATGATTTTATAAAAGTTATGGCGATGCCTCAGGATGTAGTTGAAAAATACCGTACTATGGTACCAGATGAATTGATTCAAATTTGGCAAAATCAAGGTATAGGAACTTTTTTAGGAGGATATTTAAAAATTATTAATCCTGAGGAATATAGAGATTTGTTGGATTCAACATACTTCCGTGGGGACTTAGCAGTTCCAATATTTGTGACAGCATTCGGTGATATTATAACATTTGAAGAAAATAGATATTTAAGGCTTGTAAAGTACAAAGATGGAGTATTTGAAATCATTTTGGAAAACTTTCTATTTTTCTTGAAATTCTTGAAGGATGAAGATTTTCAGAAGGATTATTTTGAAATTGATTTATATAAAAGTGCATTGAAACAATACGGAGACTTAGATTATGATTATTGCTTTGGATTTGTCCCATTGCTTGGTTTAGGTGGACAGAAGACTGTGGAAAATATAGATAAGGTAAAAATAAAAGAGCATATTTATATTATTTCGGAGCTTGTTGGAAATATTGGGATGTGATAGAACCTTTATCGGAGGAACTCTTTATCGTTCTGATTTCCGTATGTCATTTGTCGATAAAATTGATGAATTAAAAAGGATTGCTCGAATGAGATTGGTTCCTGGTGGGGCGATGTCGTTGAGGGCACACGGAATTTACCGCTTCCTCAAGAGATGAA
The DNA here is from genome assembly GCF_001836965.1 of Streptococcus sp. HMSC063B03. Classification (GTDB taxonomy): domain Bacteria; phylum Bacillota; class Bacilli; order Lactobacillales; family Streptococcaceae; genus Streptococcus; species Streptococcus pneumoniae_F. The sequence goes on from NZ_KV831057.1 coordinate 1,311, forward strand.
AGATACACTCCTGTTTGCGGAAGGTTTTAT
>NZ_KV831058.1:0-256 GCF_001836965.1 Streptococcus sp. HMSC063B03
TAATTTGCTCCGCTGTCAAGTCCTTCTTGAAGAAATAATGATTATGGTCACCGTGTGACATGACAAAACCTTGCTCATCCTCACTGATGACACGATTGGCATCAAAACCATGATTATGGTCTTCATCATGTTTGTGGCCATGATTATCGTTATCGTGTTCATCATCATGGGCTGGACTTGGTGTTGCTGGACTTGCACCTTTCAAGTGTTCTTGCGCTGCCTTAATTTGCTCCGCTGTCAAGTCCTTCTTGAAGAA
>NZ_KV831059.1:0-894 GCF_001836965.1 Streptococcus sp. HMSC063B03
GCATCCATATGGGTGACCTTATCCCAGAGGGCTTCCTCCGTGTTCAAATACGGCTCATAGTATCGGACAGAATCTTTAATACGTTTAGAAAAATAATAAGTATCTATTCTTTAATTTCCAGATTCATCGTCCTCATCGTCTAAAATTATTTCATCTGAACTGACTAATTCCTCTTTGGTAATTTCTCCCATTTTAAATCTGCGTCTTTTGTTTAGATCAAAAATTATTTCATGCAAATCTGCAAAGTAAGAAGAAAAGTTAGCCATCGAAGACAATAACTCGTAATAGAATTGACTGTATTGCTCATCAGCTATACTTTGATCAATTATTTCTTCCTTGAATGCTGAAATACCTGACATAAGCTCTTGAAAGTCATCAGATAGATTATCATCTATCAATTCTTTAAAATCTTTTAATTTTTTATTTTCTTCTAACGAGTATCCTAGCCTCGAATTGAATCGTTTACACACCTCATAAAGTTTATAGATTTCTTCCTTCAATGTAATTTCCTTCCTTTAGCTTTTAATAACTTATCTGTGTTTAAAGTACCATCAAGATTAAGTACAGATTTCAAATTACCACGTTTATCAAAAACTTCAAAATGGTCCATATGTAAACCATCCAAATACAGGTAATCTCCTTTGCGCAAATTTCTATCAACCTTCTTCATCACCTCATAAACACTTTGCCCGTCATATTGTTTCTTCGTCTTTCTAAGATTGTCCCTAATCTTTTTTCCAAAGTCTGTCTCAAAAAACTCCGACATATTATTGACAGCTTGTGTGACTCTCTCCGCCTTCCCAGAACCACCTACTCCTCGTACTACATCATCCGCATGTTTACTAAAGAACTGTCTAACCTCACGTAGTGTCTTACTCTCAACGCTGAAGGTAG
>NZ_KV831060.1:0-744 GCF_001836965.1 Streptococcus sp. HMSC063B03
AGAGGGTCAGCGGTTCGATCCCGTTAACTCCCATAGGTCCCGTAGTGTAGCGGTTATCACGTCGCCCTGTCACGGCGAAGATCGCGGGTTCGATTCCCGTCGGGACCGTTAGAATAACGTAAGTTATTTTAGACTCGTTAGCTCAGTTGGTAGAGCAATTGACTTTTAATCAATGGGTCACTGGTTCGAGCCCAGTACGGGTCATATATGCGGGTTTGGCGGAATTGGCAGACGCACCAGATTTAGGATCTGGCGCTTAACGGCGTGGGGGTTCAAGTCCCTTAACCCGCATTAAGATATAATAAATGAGCCGGCTTAGCTCAGTTGGTAGAGCATCTGATTTGTAATCAGAGGGTCGCGTGTTCAAGTCATGTAGCCGGCATTTTTAGATAGAAGAAAACAGTGCGAACGTAGTTCAGTGGTAGAACACCACCTTGCCAAGGTGGGGGTCGCGGGTTCGAATCCCGTCGTTCGCTTAGAGAGGCCGGGGTGGCGGAACTGGCAGACGCACAGGACTTAAAATCCTGCGATTGGTAACGATCGTACCGGTTCGATTCCGGTCCTCGGCATAAACTAATGAGCACCCTTAGCTCAACTGGATAGAGTACCTGACTACGAATCAGGCGGTTAGAGGTTCGACTCCTCTAGGGTGCATTTTTCTATTTAACTCGGGAAGTAGCTCAGCTTGGTAGAGTACTTGGTTTGGGACCAAGGTGTCGCAGGTTCGAATCCTGTCTTCCCGAT
>NZ_KV831061.1:0-36350 GCF_001836965.1 Streptococcus sp. HMSC063B03
TTTTTTCTGTCTAACTTTTGGGGTGCAGTTCAAACTCTAGCTTTTTAATTTTGCCTCTTTCTCTTATTATATTTCAGCAGGTTGTTGACCATGAGTACGAATCCCATGTCAATTCTCACTTGGCGCTTACCTCTCAGATAACATCTCTTATAACCCAAACAAACCTTTATCTGCCCAAAGACAGATTTCATATCAATCTTACGTTTAGCGAAAATTTGTCTACCCTTGGAAGATAAAAGTGCCTGATATTCTTTAGTTTTTAAACACTGGTAACGTTCATTCATATACAGACCCTTTTGAGGGGCTGATTCAGGTTCATCATCGCAGTCAACATTGATTTCAAGGCTGTTTGATTTCTACCTCCTCTTTTTCATGATGTATTTTCGTACAGGTTCTTCAACTATTTGAACGATTTCAAATCCTTCTTTTTGGTAAAGATTCTGAGCTCTTTGATTTGCCTCGAAGACATTTAGAGAGATGCTGTCTATATCTCTATTTTCAAAGACCAAACTAACAAATTTCCTTAAAGCCTGCCTACCTAAGCCTTGCCCCTGTTTCTGAGGATTGATAAAAAATCTTCCAATATGAAGATTACTGTCTTCTTGCCTGATTTTCTGGATAACCCCCACAAACTCTTGTCCTTCAAAGATTGAAAAGATTCCTTCCAAATCTTGCAAAACTTGAATTGTCAAGGGGAAAGGAATCATTGGTCCCATCCATTGTTCTTGAAAGGATTTGCCAAGGGAGTTGGACCATTGGCATACGAATTGAGCGTTTTCTGGGCTCACATTTTCTTCAAAACGAATTGTCATCTTGACCTCACTATCTTGTCTATGTTTCTCCATTATACTACTTCTCCCATTTTTTACGAATAGATAAGTATGATTGATATTTATTTTTTTCTCGTCGGTAGCATTCTCGCTTCCTTTCTTGGTTTGGTCATTGACCGTTTTCCTGAGCAATCCATTATCCGACCAGCTAGTCACTGTGATTCTTGTCAGACTCGCTTGCGCCCCTTAGATTTGATTCCGATTCTCTCGCAAGTGCTCAATCGCTTTCGCTGTCGCTACTGCAAATCTCCTTATACAGTCTGGTATGCCCTCTTTGAACTAGGCTTAGGGCTCCTCTTTCTGGCTTGGTCTTTGGAATTGCTTTCCTTGGGGCAAGTCGTCCTAATCACCGCTGGTTTGACCTTGGGCATCTACGACTTTCGCCATCAGGAATATCCCCTACTGGTCTGGATGACTTTCCACCTAATCCTCATGGCTTCCTCTGGCTGGAATCTGGTCATGGTCTTTTTCCTTGCTCTTGGCTTTTTGGCTCATTTTATCGATATCCGCATGGGCGCAGGGGATTTTCTCTTTTTAGCTTCTTGTGCTCTCGTCTTTAGCGCAACAGAATTACTCATCTTGATTCAGTTTGCTTCTGCAACAGGAATTCTAGCCTTTCTCCTGCAAAATAAAAAGGAAAGACTTCCTTTCGTGCCTTTCCTCTTACTCGCTACTTGTGTGATTATTTTTGGTAATCTACTGCTTGTTTGATAAAGTCCTGAATCGGCTCTCCTTGGTGGAGAGCTTTTACGATTTTTGAACCGACGATAACGCCATCTGACACTGCATTGAAGCGTTCTACATCGGCTTGACTAGATACGCCAAAACCTGTCAAGACTGGGATATCGGCCACTTGATGCAATTGTGCCAAGTGCTTGTCCAAGTCTGCGCGGTAATTGCCAGATTTCCCTGTCACCCCATTGATGGCAACAGCATAGACAAATCCTTCTGCCCCTTTAATTAATTCTTTCTGGCGCTCAATCCCTGTCGTCAAACTAACTAGGGGAATCAAGGCGATATCTGTATCTGCCAAAAATGGTTCTACAAAGTTGGCATGCTCATGAGGCAAGTCTGGAATAATCAAGCCCTTAACCGCTGTATCTGCCAAATCTTTGACAAAGTTCTCCACATCGTACTGAAAGAGGGGGTTGAAGTAGGTCATAATGACCAGTGGAATCTCTGTTTCAATGGTTTTCAAGGTTTCAACCAAAGCCTGGGTAGAGGTCCCGTGGGCTAAACTGCGCAAGCCAGCTTCTTCGATAACAGGTCCATCTGCGACAGGATCTGAAAAGGGAATGCCCACTTCAATTGCAGAGACACCCAAATCTTCTAAAAAGTGAATCGTTTCTCCGAGACCATCCAAACCTTTCTCGTGGTCTCCAGCCATGATATAGGGAACAAAAATTCCTTTTCCAGTTGCTTTTATAGCATTTAATTTTTCTGTTAGTGTCTTAGGCATGAGCTTCTCCCTTCTTTGCTGCATCTGCTTCCAAGCGGTCTTTGACTTGGACCACATCCTTGTCCCCACGACCTGATAGACAGACAATCATGGACTTGTCTGGACCGAGTTCTTTGGCCAATTTCACCGCAAAGGCAATGGCATGGCTAGATTCCAATGCTGGGATAATCCCTTCCACACGAGACAAGAGCTGGAATCCTTCCAAGGCTTCCTCGTCTGTCACAGGAACATAGCTGGCACGTTTAATATCGTGGTAGTGAGAATGTTCTGGACCGATACCAGGATAGTCCAATCCTGCTGAGATAGAGAAGGCTTCAAGAATTTGACCATGAGCATCTTGGAGCACATCCATAAGAGAACCGTGGAGGACACCCGGACGACCCTTGGTCAAGGTAGCAGCGTGGTGCTCTGTATCCACACCAAGTCCAGCTGCTTCAGCCCCATACATGGCTACTGACTCATCTTCTACAAAGGGATGGAAGAGACCGATGGCATTAGACCCACCACCAACACAAGCTACTAGGGCATCTGGCAGATCTTGACCTGTCAAGTCACGGTACTGTTGTTTAGCTTCTCGACCAATAACACTTTGGAAATCACGAACGATTTCTGGGAATGGATGAGGCCCCAAGGCAGAACCAAGGATATAGTGGGTATCATCGATATTTGCCACCCATGAACGAAGGGCTGCATTGACCGCATCCTTGAGCACGCGCGAACCATCAGTCACAGCCTCGACCTTGGCTCCCAAAAGCTCCATGCGGAAGACATTGAGAGCTTGGCGTTTGACATCTTCCTCACCCATGTAGATGGTACATTCCATGTTAAAGAGGGCTGCAGCAGTTGCAGTTGCCACACCGTGCTGACCAGCACCTGTTTCAGCGATAATTTTCTTTTTACCCATGCGTTTGGCAAGCAAAACTTGTCCTAAGGCATTGTTAATCTTGTGGGCCCCTGTATGGTTGAGGTCTTCACGTTTGAGATAAATCTTGGCTCCGCCAATATGCTGAGTCAAATTTTTTGCATAGTAAAGAGGAGTTTCACGCCCCACATACTGGCGTAAGAGCTGGTTTAATTCCTCTTGGAAACTTGGATCTGCCTGACTTTCACGGTAGGCCTTTTCCAACTCCAAAACTGCTGTCATCAATGTTTCTGGGACGAAACGTCCACCGAATTTTCCGTAAAATCCATCTTTATTTGGTTCTTGATATGCCATTCTTTACCCTCTCTATAAATCTTCTAATCTTTTCATGATCTTTTTGTCCATCTGTCTCCACTCCGCTCGATACATCTACTGCATAGGGAGTAAAGTGTTGAATTGCTTTTACTACATTGTCTTCATTAAGCCCACCTGCGATAAAGAAAGGCTGAGTTAGTCCAATCGTATCCAGTTGAGCCCAGTCAAAGGTCTGGCCACTCCCAGCCACAGGGGCATCAAAGAGTAGATAGTCTGCCTGAGAATTGGGGACATGTCCCTCTCCATCCACCTGCACAGCCTGAATACTGGCACAAGGCAAATTCTCAAATAAATCATCTGCCACCTGACGGTGAACTTGAACCAAGTCCAAACCAACTTTTTCAATCACTTCTAGCAGTTCTTCCCGATTTGGTGAAACAAATACACCAACCTTTTTCACATCTGCAGGAATAAGTTTTGCCAGCTCAGCAGCCTGATCCAAGGTCACCTGTCTTTTACTAGGTGCAAAGACAAAACCGATGTAGTCGGCTCCTTCTGAAACGGCTGTTTCCACCGCTTCTTTAGTAGATAATCCGCAAATTTTAACCTTTGTCAATCTGCAACTCCTTGATTCTCTGGGCTACATCTTCTGCCTGCATGAGAGCTGTCCCTACTAAAATTCCGTTAAAGTATGGTGCTACTCGTTCCGCATCCTGCCCTGTGAAAATAGCAGATTCAGAAATGTACAAACAATCATCTTTGAAATGTTTAGCCAAATCTACACTGGTTTGCAAGTCAACTTCAAAGGTGGTCAAGTTGCGGTTATTGACCCCGATAATCTGGGCACCAAGTCTGTGAGCCACTTCTAGTTCAGCTAGATTGTGAGTCTCCACTAAGACTTCCAGACCAAGCTCTGTCGCGTAGTCATACAGTTCCTTGAGGCGTTCTTCTGACAAGGCAGCCACAATGAGCAAGATGACTGTCGCACCTGCATTGCGAGCGCGGATAATTTGCTTTTCATCAATGATAAAATCCTTGTTGAGGGTCGGAATCTCTACCTGACTGGAAATCTCCCGTAGATAATCCAAATGTCCTTTAAAGAAAACTTCATCTGTCAGAACAGAAATCATCACTGCTCCGTTCGCTTCATAAGTCTGGGCTTGTTGCACAATATCCACATCTAGATTGATATCTCCCAGACTAGGGCTAGCTTTCTTGACTTCAGCAATTACCTGTAAACGGTCCTGGTGATTCTTCAAAAATTCTGCCAAGCGATAGGTCTGGCGCAGGGGCTGGATTTCCTCCAACTTCATCTGCTCAACCTCACGCGCCTTCTGCTCCAAAATTCGTGCTAAAAATTCCTGACTCATTTTTGGTACTCCTGTAACAGTCTGAGTTTTTCAAAGGCCTTGCCACCAGCAATGACTTGACGAGCTAAGGCAACTCCTTCCTTGATACTAGCTACTTTACCATTAGCATAGAAACCAAGACCAGCATTTAAAACTGTAGTTTCCAAGAATGGACTTGGTTCATTTTTAAGAACGCTGAGCAAAATTTCTGCATTTTCCTGAGCATTGCCTCCACGAATATCTTCGATAGCGTAGCGCTCCATCCCTAAATCCTCCGGAGTAAAGCTTGATAAGGTGATTTCGCCATTTTCAAGAAGTGCAATTTTGGTTGTTCCATTCAAACCAGCTTCGTCCAATCCTTCTGGTCCAGCAACAACGATGGCACGTTTGCGACCCATATTTTTCAAAACCTGAGCTGTACTTTCTAGAAGTTCTGGACGACTAATACCAAGAAGCTGTGTTTCCAAAGCCATTGGGTGAATCAGAGGACCAGTCAAGTTCATGATTGTTGGAATTCCTAGTTCCAAACGAGCTGGCATGATGTATTTCATAGCTGGATGCATATTTTTTGCAAAGAGAAAGACGATGCCAGTTTTATCAAAAACCTTACCTAGTTCAGCTGGTTTGAGATCCAGGTTGATTCCCAAGGCTTCGAGAACATCTGCAGAACCAGATTTAGAAGAAATCGAGCGGTTACCATGCTTGGCCATGTGAACACCGCCACCAGCCAAGACAAAGGCTGCAGTTGTGGAAATGTTAAAGCTGAAAGACTTGTCCCCACCTGTACCACAGTTGTCCATGGCATCATGAATCTCAGTTGGAATATGTTGGGCATGCCCTCTCATGACTTGGGCAATGGCTGTGCGTTCTTCAGGTGTTTCCCCCTTCATCTTAAGAGCCAAAAGGAGAGAAGCAATTTGCGCTTCCGTTACACGCCCAGTTACGATACGCTCAATGACATCCGTCATTTCCACACCTGATAAATTTTCAAATTTTGCTAGTTTTTCAATAATCTCTTTCATCCTAGTTTCCTCACTTTACAACCTTCTCGATAAAATTCCGAATAGAAGACAAGCCATCTGGCGTTCCAATGCTCTCTGGATGGTACTGGAAGCCATAAATCGGTAGGTTTTTATGTTGAATCCCCATGATGGCTTGGTCATCAGTCGAACGAGCTGTCACTTCAAAGTTTTCTGGCATTTCTTCAATCAAAATACTGTGGTAACGCATGACCGCACGGCCATCTTCGATACCTTGATACAAAACAGATGGCGCTTCAAAGCTGATATTACTCTGTTTCCCATGCATGACTTTTGGAGCCAAACCTAACTTACCACCAAAGACTTCTGCAATGGCTTGGTGGCCCAAACAAATCCCTAAAATCGGCTTCTTACCTGCAAAATCACGAATCATGTCTTCCATCTTACCAGCATCAACTGGCCAACCAGGACCAGGAGAAAAGACCAGACCATCTGCTTTTTCAGCTTCTTCATATAGCTTAGGATCATCGTTTCTCAAGACCTGCACTTCTGCAAAATTCCCAATGTATTGGGCCAAGTTATAGGTAAAAGAATCATAGTTATCAATCAATAAAATCATGGTCTTAGTTCTCCAATTCTAGTCATAGATTTAGCCTTGTTAATGGTTTCTTGGTATTCGTTTTGGGCGATGGAGTCGTAGACAATCCCTGCCCCAGCCTGTACATAGGCTGTTTTATTTTTGAGAATCATAGTTCGGATGGCAATGGCGAAATCCATATCACCCGTCGCAGACAAGTAGCCGATCGCTCCTGCGTATACGCCACGTTTTTCTGTTTCCTGTTCATAAATGCGTCTCATCGCTCGAATCTTTGGTGCTCCTGAAACTGTTCCGGCAGGAAGTGTTGCTTTCAAAGCATCCATGGCAGTGAGTTCTGGAAGCAAACGCCCCTTGACCACACTGGTCAAATGCATGACATAACGGAAAAGCTCCACTTCCATATACTTAGTGACTTGGACACTGGCCGTTTCAGAGATGCGACCAATATCATTACGACCCAAGTCTACTAACATCCGATGCTCTGCTGTTTCCTTCTCATCCGAAAGCAGGTCTGTCGCCAAATCCTTGTCTTCTTCATCCGTAGCACCTCTTGGTCGTGTCCCTGCAATCGGATTGGTTGTCACGATGCCATTTTTGACAGAAACCAGACTTTCTGGACTAGCTCCGATGATTTGATAATCCCCAAAATCATAGAAATAAAGGTAATTAGAAGGATTGGTCACGCGGAGATTTCTGTAGAAGTCAAATGGATTTCCAGTCACTTCTGCTGAGAAACGCTGGCTAAGTACACATTGGAACATATCCCCATTACGAATCAAGTCACGAGCTGTTTCCACCATTTCCTCAAACTTCTGAGGAGCGATATGCGGTTTGAAGTCCAGCGGAGATAGATCCAAATCTTCAAATTCATTTGGAGCAGGAATGCGTAATTCCTCAAGCACTTGGTTCAAGGTTTTTTCCAAGTCTTCTTGACTACGCTCACTATAGAAAGCTTCCTCAATGACATGGATTTTTTCCTTCTTGTGGTCAAAGACCATGTAACTCTCATAGACGAAGAAATGCATATCTGGTGTTCCAATAGTATCTTCAGGAATTTGACCAATTTCTTCATAAAGCGAAATCATATCGTAACCCACAAAGCCAATTGCCCCACCACCAAAAGGTAGGTCTGAATGGTGCTGGCTCTTATGAGTCACTTCATAAAGGAAATCCAAGGGATCCCGATCAATCACTTGACCATTTTGATAAAGGACTCCATTTTCAAACTTAATCTCAAAAACTGGATTATAGGCTAAGATAGAAAAACGAGCTGTTTCCTTGTCTCTCGGAATACTTTCTAAGATAACCTTGTGTTGCCCCTTTAGTCGCATATAAGCCAAGATTGGTGATAAGACATCTCCATGAATGATTCGTTCCATTGTAATTTCCCTTTCAGTTCTACTTCTAGTCCGTGGCGACTGTATGAAAAATCCCCACGCAAAATAACTTGCGTGAGGACGAAATTCGCGGTGCCACCTCAATTATAGGATTTCTCCTATCTCTCATTCCTGTCTTAGAAAGATTCTGTAACAGGCTGTGCGATAAAGGGCACTCCCTTGAGAATTATGTTTTCTTCTCTCGTTTCAGATGGACCCAACCTTACAGCTTTCTCTGCTTGTTTCCAGCAACCACAAGCTCTCTGTGAGAGAAAGGACTGTAATTTTTCCATCTTTTATTTTTTAGCTTCTAGGTAATCTGCTATCGCAGCTACGTCCTTGTCTCCACGACCAGAGACATTGATGATGATAATGTCGTCTTTACTTAGTTTCGGTGCACGTTTAACTGCTTCTGCGATAGCGTGCGAACTTTCAATCGCTGGGATAATCCCTTCTGTCTTGCTGAGAAGGAGGAGAGCCTGAACAGCTTCTTCATCCGTCGCTGCAACATATTCCACGCGACCTGAATCTTTGAAGTAGGCGTGTTCTGGGCCAACCCCTGGATAGTCCAATCCAGCTGAGATAGAGTAAACTGGAGCCAGCTCTCCATCTTCCTTAAAGACTGCATAGGTCTTCATACCGTCAACAATTCCGATACTACCTTTTGTCATAGTAGCTGCGTGCTTGTCTGTGTCAAGTCCGTGACCAGCAGCTTCAACCCCAACCAATTTGACTTCTTCATCAGCCACATACTGAGAAAATGCACCAATAGCATTAGAACCACCACCTACACAGGCAATAACGTAGTCTGGTAAACGACCTTCTTTTTCTAAGATTTGACGGCGAGATTCTTCACTGATGACCTTTTGGAACTCATGAACAATGGTTGGATATGGGTGAGGTCCCACAGCAGATCCCAGAACATAGAAGGCTTCAAGGTCATTCATCCATGCTCCAAAGGCTGCATCAACAGCATCTTTGAGGGTACGAGTCCCTGTTTCAACTGCGTGAACAGTTGCTCCCATCATCTCCATACGGAAAACATTGAGACGTTGACGTTCCACATCTTCTGCCCCCATGTAGACATCACAAGCCATACCAAACTTAGCTGCAGCTGCCGCCGTCGCAACCCCGTGCTGACCAGCTCCTGTTTCTGCGATTACTCGTTTTTTGCCCATGCGTTTAGCAAGAAGAATTTGTCCTAAAACGTTGTTGAGCTTGTGAGAACCAAGGTGGTTAAGGTCTTCACGTTTGAGATAAATCTTAGCGCCACCTAGGTGCTCTGTCAAACTTTCCGCAAAATAGAGCGGTGTTTCGCGACCTGAATAGTCCTTTAAGTAATGGCGAAATTCTGCCAAAAATTCTGGATCATCCTTGTACTTGTCAAATGTCACTTCCAACTCATCCAACAAAGCCTGAATCGGCTCCGGTACAAAACTACCACCAAATTGTCCAAAATAACCTTTAGTTGTCATAAAAATTTCCTCTTTCTGTATTGATTTCAAGATATGAAAAAAGCCCACACACAGAATCTACTTCTGCGTGAGGGCGTTGGTAACGCGGTGCCACCTCAATTATAAAGGGACTATCCCCTTTACATCTCTACCTTGTCTAACAACAAGTTGCACTGTAAGGTGTGCGCACCGAATTTTCATTGTTTCAAATTCATTTTTAAAATCAGCCCACTTTCACTACTTCCAACCACCTGTTCACAATCACCACAGGCTCCCTGAAGATCAAAAATAGTTACTTTTCTGATTTATTGAGCTTATTTTAATATTTTGTTTTTCCTTTGTCAAGACTTTTTTACAATTTTTTTGATGAAGTTAGCACTTTTTCAGAAACTGTTTTGAAAGTCTCAATGATATAGTCCACTTCTTCATCGCTTAATTTAGTGTGAAGAGGGAGCGTAATTTCATTTTCAAAGAAGGCATAAGCCTTAGGATAATTCGCCATATCAAAGCCAAGATTCTTATAGGCTGTCAAGAGCGGAAGTGGTTTGTAGTGTACATTACTTGCAATTCCTGCTTTAGCTAATTCTTGGATGATAAGATTGCGTTCTTCTAAGCTCGCTCCTTCTACATGGGTGATGTAGAGGTGGCGTGAAGATTCTACAGTATCAGTCTTGTGTGCCAATGGATGAATACGAGAACCTGCAAAACCACGATCATAGCGATCCACGATTTCCTTACGACGGTCAAGCAAGCTAGGGTAACGGTCCAATTGTACCAAACCAAGGGAAGCCATGATATCTGTCATATTGCACTTGTAGGCTGGTGTGACGATATCGTATTCCCATGAGCCCAGTTGCATCTTAGCAAGGGCATCCTTAGTTTGTCCGTGAAGGGAAAGAATTTGGAATTCCTTGTACATTTCTTCGTCATCAATCGCTGGATTGGCTTTCCAAGTCGCACTTCCTCCCTCAGCAGTTGTAAAGTTCTTAACGGCATGGAATGAGAAGGAAGTAAAGTCAGCGATAGAACCAGCAGGTTGCCCTTTATAAGTTGATCCCAAAGCATGGGCACTATCAGAAACAATCACGATACGATTAAAGGCCTGTTGCCACTTGCTTGAAGCAGCAAAAAGGTCGCGTTTCTTCTCCACAACTTGGAACAAACGGTCATAATCGCAAACAATCCCTGCAAGTTCTACTGGGATAATCACTTTAGTCTTTTCAGTGATAGCTTGCTCAAGCAAGTCATAGTCCATTTCAAAAGTATCTGCTTGGATATCCACCATGACAGGGGTCGCCCCTACGTGAGTGATAACACTACATGAAGCTGTATAGGTCATGGCTGGAACGATGACTTCATCACCAGGTCCAACTTCCAAGACGCGCAAAATCAACTCAAGCGCGGCAGTCGCAGAGTTAAGACAGACAGTCTTGGGCGTCTGTGTGTATTGAGACAAGCGACGCTCCAGTTCTTTTGTCTTAGGACCTGTTGTAATCCAACCAGAACGCAGGGTATCCGCTACTTCAGCAATTTCTGCTTCCGTAATATCGGGTGGTGAAAATGGAATATTGTAATTTGGCATTGATTTGCTCCTTTTATCTGTACTCATTTTCTCATGACTACTTTATTTTAGCACTTCAAACACGGTTTGAAACATGATTTTGATGTCTCCAAGGAAACTAAACTCTCGGAGATAGTCGAGGTTATAGCGCATCTTTTCAGGAAGGACGTGTTCGACATAGGCTTGGTCAACCGACAGACCTTTCTCCGTCATTTGACTGATGATAGTGTCCTCATCCTTGTAGTTGATGCTGGCTGGAGAGGTAATCCCTGCTGGCAAAAGCAAGGTTGCCATCATCTCAGGGCTATACTGCTCTGTGTAACGAGGCACTTCAGGACGCGTCCCTACAAAGGACATCTCACCTTTAAGAACATTGACCAGCTGAGGCAGTTCGTCCAAACGGACACGGCGGATAAAATTGCCAACCTTGGTAATACGACTATCGTTAGCAGAAGTCACCAGACTCCCTTGTTTATCCGCATCCGTCACCATGGTACGGAACTTCCAAATCTTGAAAGGTCGATTGTACTGGGTCACGCGCTCTTGCTTGTAAATCACCGGCCCCTTGCTATCCAACTTGATCCAAATGCTCAAAATGAGAAAGATAGGAGAGGTCAGAACCAGTACAACCAAGGCCAAAACCCAGTCCAAACAACGCTTGAAAATCAGCGAACCCTTCCTTTTAGAGACAAGCTGGTAGTAAGACTCAACCTCGCTTGATTTCATTTCCACGGGCAAGTCTTCCCATTTCAGCATGCTGTTTCTCCTTTGTTTTTATTATACTATTTGTCAACATTTTTCATTATACCACAAAATGGAAAAGGCGGTGAAAGAAATCTGTAATTTGACGGATTTTCCTTCTTATACTCAATGAAAATCAAAGAGTATTAGGACATGGCTCCTGCCTGCAAGCTATACATCTTGTGATAGGTCCCTCCCAAGGCCAAGAGTTCCTCATGGGTTCCACTCTCGATGATGCGCCCCTTGTCCAATACATAGATACAGTTGGCGTCTTGGATGGTAGAAAGGCGGTGAGCGATAGCAATGGTTGTCCGTCCCTGTCTCATCTTAGCCAGAGAAGCTTGAACCAAACTTTCTGTTTCAGAGTCAATATTGGCTGTCGCTTCATCCAAAATCAGGATTTTAGGCTGACTGGCGACTGTTCTAGCAAAGGCTAGAAGCTGGCGCTGCCCAGTAGAGAAGCTCGAACCACGCTCAGAAACAGGGGAAGCGTAACCCTGAGGAAGTTCTTGAATAAAGGAATCTGCATCCACGAAGGCTGCTGCAGCCTGGACCTGCTCATCGCTGATATCTTGGTACATGGCGATATTGGACTTAATGGTTCCATGATAGAGGAAGGGATCCTGCAAGACTAGACCGATGTTTTTTCTCAACTCCTCCTGACTGTAGTCCCGGATATCCACATCATCCAAGAGAACTCGCCCTGACTGAAATTCATAAAAGCGCATGAGGACATTGATAATCGAAGATTTCCCTGAACCTGTATGACCTACAAAGGCAATGGTTTCACCCTTATTAACAGAGAAAGAAATGTCATCCAGAATCTGGTGTTTCCCGTCATATGAGAAACACACATGTTCAAAACGAATATTGCCTTCTTTGACTTTAGCCTGCCCATCTTCTTGAAGGGGCTCATAGGTCCTCTCGTCAATCAAGGCAAAGACACGGCCTGCAGAAACCATGGAAGTTTGGAGGGTTGAAAAGTTTTGCGTTACTTCAATCAAGGGATCAAAAAGGCGGTTGATGTACTGAATAAAGGCATACATGGTTCCTGCCGTTATTCCCAGATAAAGTCCACGATAGCCAAAGTAGGCCATCAAGACAGCATAGCCTAGGAGTTTAAGTAAACTCATGGCAGGGCGCAAAAAGAGGGCATCCAAGGCTACAGAACGGTAGGCATAGACCAAGTGTTTTTGGTTGATTTCATCAAACTCTGACTGTAGGCGCTTCTCTTGATTAAAGGCCTGGATTATTCTGATTCCCTCAATGTTTTCAGCCAGCTTACTATTGATATCTGACAAGAGACTTCTGGTTTTCTCAATGATTTTCACTGATTTTTTCCGATAGAGATTGACCAAAAGGAAAATCAAGGGGAGAAAGAGCAAGACTAATGCTGTCAAACGGAAATCCAATACCAACATGGTATAAAGAGTTGTCAGAAAGATGAAAACTGCTGAGATAAAGCTAGATAAAATTCCCGAAAACATATCACTGATAGTCTCAGTGTCATTTGTCAAACGAGAGACGATGGAGCCTGCTGGCGTCTTGTCAAAGTAAGACATGCCCAGTTTCTCCATATTGGAAAAGGCATCACGACGAATATCCCTAACAATACTGTAGGACACGCGCGCAAAGAGAAGATTGCCGACATACTGGACCAGAGTTTGTAGGATATAAAGGCCATAGTAGGCCAGCAAAACGGTCACAGCGAGTTGGTTGAGATTGCTGAGATACTGGTCGATAAAGTGGGAGGCCACAAGGGGAATGACACTTTTAATGACCGTAGTCGCTAGGAGAAAGCTTAGTGCCAAAAAGGTCAGGAGTCCATAGGGCTTGAGATAGGACATCAAGCGCTTCAATACAGCCCATTGTTCTTGTTTATTCTGCATCTTCTTCTCCTTTCATTTCCAACTGCTGAGACTGATAGGTTTGGGCATACCAGCCATCCAAGGCTAGCAGGTCATCGTGTGTACCCCGTTCGATAATTTGACCATTTTGCAGAACCAAGATCAGATCTGCATGGACAACCGCACTGAGGCGATGCGCTGTGATAATGGTTGTCTTGTCCTGACGTGTTTCCTTGAGATTGTCGATAATTGCATACTCTGTCTTGGCATCCACGGCCGATAAGGAATCATCTAAAATCAAAATATCTGGGTCTAAAATCATAGCTCGACTCATAGCCAGACGTTGCTTTTGACCACCAGAAAGACTGACACCCTTTTCACCAATCAGCGTATTAAATCCTTGGGGCATAGCTACAATATCTTGGTAAACTTGGGCTAGCTTAGTCGCTTCCTCGACCGCTGAAAGGGGCAAGTTAGGATTGCCAAAGCGGATATTATCTAAAATCGAAGTCGCAAAGAGGAACTGATCCTGAGGAACATAGCCCATAAGACTACGAAGATCTGTCAGACGATAATCGCGAATATCGTGACCGTTTAGATAAATGGCTCCCTCATCCACATCGTACTCACGCAAGAGAAGCTTAATCAAGGACGTTTTTCCAGAGCCTGTCTGACCAACCAAGCCCAGGGTTTGCCCTTTTCCCAAACTAAAGTGAACATTTGTCAGTGTTTCCTCATTTTCAAAGGCAAAGCTATCAATGGCATACTGCAAGCGCCCGTTTTCAATTCCATCTAAAGGAAACTCAGGGTCTTGTACAGGTGATTCCTGAGACAAAAGTTCCTCAATCCGCTGATAGGAAACCTTCCCTCGCTGAGTGATATTAAAGAGGAAACCAATAGCCATAAGAGGCCAAACCAGCATATCCAAGTAGCTGATAAAGGTGACCAGATTCCCAACCGTGATTTGCCCTTTCTGAACCATCAAGGAGCCGACCAAGAGCGTTAAAACATAGGAGGAACCAACAAATAAGAGAACCATGGGGTCAAAGAGACTATCGTATTTCATGGTTTGCAGGTTCTTTTGGAAGGTCAATTCATTGACTGCCTGAAAGGACTTGAGCTCGTCCGCCTGGTAACCGAAAGACTTGGTCACTTTGATACCTGATACAGACTCCTGCACCTTGTTATTGAGTTCAGAAAAGGCAGTCTGCGATTCACCAAAAGCCTTGTGGGTCTTTCTCCCTAGACGACTGGTCGCATAAGCCATGAAAGGCAGGGGCAGAATGGCAACCAAGGTCATTTGCCATGAAATGCTAAAGAGCATGGTCATCAAGGTCACTAAAGCCGTGATAGAGGCATCCACCGCAGACATGACACCGCCTCCTGCCAGACGAGTCAAGGCATTGATATCGTTGGTGGCATGCGCCATCAGGTCCCCTGTCCGATAAGTCTGATAAAAAGCTGGAGACATTTTTGTAAAATGCTCAAATAAGCGAGAGCGCATAATCTGTCCCAAACGGTAGGAAGTCCCGAGGATATACATACGCCAAACATAGCGCAGATAGTACATACCAAAGGCTGCAAGAAGCAAGTAAAATAGGTCAAAAAGGAGGTCCTGCTGGGTTAATTTCCCCGATGTGATAGCATCAATAACCCGCCCCATGACCATGGGGGGAATTAGATTGAGGATGGAAACCGAGACCAGGGCCACAATCCCGACTAAATAACGGCGTTTTTCTAACTTGAAAAACCACCAAAGTTTTTGAATAATGGACATAAAATCCCTTTCTGATTGCAAATAGAAACCTGAGGCCAAGACCCCAGGTTTTTCTTATTCATAGGTTACGACTGTAACGGCACCCTTGTCATACTCAGCGATAAAGATATTAGCTACATTGTCATGTCCTTGCTTGTTGAGGTTATCAAGCAGCCATTCTTCGTTACGACCAATCGATTCCAAAACATCTACTTGGATCACACCGTCAGTCACAACTGGATACTTAGGATTTTCATCTCCCATTTGGACCACGATGAGTTGGCCATTTTGCTCCTGCACAGCTCGTTTAACTTGCTTCATCTGGAAAATTCCTTGGCTACGAAGTTTGAGAGCAACTTCTGCCGCAGACAAACCAACTGAACGACAGGCTTCTGGGTCAATCTGCCCATTTTTGATGAGCAGAGTCGGTTTACCATCAATCAAGCGTTTCACAAAACGAACATTGTTATTGAGCCACTTGAGGGTCAAGACCAAAATCGTCCACATCATCAAAATCACTGCATACTGGAGAATACTGATAGAACTATTGTAAATCACCCCACCGATGATACCACCGAGAACATAGTTCTGAATTTGGTCTGTCGCAGAGTTAGGTGCTAGGTTCCCCTTTCCTGTCACATTGATAACAAAAACAAGCGAGAAGAGCCCCAAGGCCAGTTTGATTAAAATTTCCATATAGTTGAGTGTCATTTATTTACCTCCACCAATTCAATAGCGTCTGTTTGATTCAATTCTAATTTCTCTAAAAGATACTTGTCTGGCTCGCTCCCGTTCATGGCACGGTAGAAATTTGGACCTACCTTGACAAGCGCTCCATCAGTGGCTGCAGAAGTATTGACATAAACTTCTGATTTATCCACTCCCAAGTCTTTGGAAACAACCTCTATGAAATGAAGGGAGGTTTGAAATTGGTTGTTAGAGGCTTGATTGGTCTGGTATTTTGAGATTGTCACCAAAAGCATGGCCACCAAGGTCAAGGCCAAAATCATGACCAATTCCCGAAACTTAGTCCCCTTTTTATCTCGATAGGCTTTAAAAGCAAAAAATCCTGTGATAGCTAGGAGAACAATTCCAAAGCCAATCATGATGCCATTTTGCTGACTGATTTGGCTAAGTACATAGTCATATGAGTAAAATTTCATTTATTTTCACTCCCTTTCATAAAATCATTCTTAATTATAAACGAAAGAGAGTGATTTTTCAAGCCATACGTTGGGGAAATGGACCTTTTTTTGGTATAATAAAATCTATAATCTGAATGAAAAAGGTAACTTTATGAAACTCATCTCATGGAATATTGATTCCCTCAATGCTGCCCTAACTAGTGACTCAACTCGTGCCAAATTGTCCCAAGAAGTACTACAAACCTTGGTCGCTGAAAATGCTGATATCATCGCTATCCAAGAAACCAAGCTTTCTGCCAAGGGTCCTACTAAAAAACACTTGGAAATTTTAGCTGAACTCTTTCCAAACTACGAAAACACGTGGCGTTCTTCTCAAGAACCTGCCCGCAAAGGCTATGCTGGAACCATGTTCCTTTATAAGAAAGAACTCACACCCACTGTCACTTTTCCAGAAATCGGTGCCCCTTCTACCATGGACTTAGAAGGTCGCATCATCACTCTAGAATTTGATGAATTTTTCGTGACCCAAGTTTACACTCCAAACGCTGGCGACGGCCTCAAACGTTTGGAAGAACGTCAAGTATGGGATGTCAAATATGCTGAGTATTTGGCTCAACTAGACAAAGAAAAACCAGTCCTTGCAACCGGTGACTACAATGTGGCCCACAATGAGATTGACCTTGCAAATCCTGCTAGCAACCGCCGTTCACCAGGATTTACCGACGAGGAGCGTGCTGGATTTACTAACCTTTTAGCAACTGGATTTACTGATACCTTCCGCCACATTCACGGCGATGTTCCAGAACGCTACACTTGGTGGGCACAACGCAGCAAGACTTCCAAAATCAACAATACAGGCTGGAGAATCGACTACTGGCTCACAAGTAATCGTATCGCTGACAAGGTGACCAAGTCAGATATGATTGACTCAGGTGCTCGACAAGACCATACACCCATTGTCTTGGAGATTGAACTCTAAGGAGAAAGCTAATGGACTATCAAGCTGTCATCCCCGAATTTGTGGTATCCAACATCGAAAAGTCGCGCTACTTCTACTGTGACTTGCTGGGCTTCTCTGTCGAATACGAGCGTCCAGAGGAGAAATTTCTCTTCCTCTCGCTTGAAGACTGCCAACTTATGCTAGAAGAAGGCAGCGCAGAAGAATTAGCTCAGCTGACCTATCCTTTCGGGCGCGGTGTCAATATTTCCTTTGGCATTGCAGATGTTCCTCAGCTCCACCAAAAACTGCTAGAAGCTGACTATCCTATCCATCGTCCCTTAACTAAAAGAAAGTTTCGTGTTGGAGATTACTATATCTATCCTCATGAGTTTGCAGTTTTGGATCCTGATGGTTATTTTTTAAGATTTAGCGAGTAGAATAATAAAGATTGGGAAAAAGTCTTTAAAGTTAGAAAAAGGCATATTGTCAAGTCTTGAAAAATCTTGATAATATGCCTTTTATGATGGAAAAACCTTCTAAATGTTAGCCAATAAGTTAATTTTCTCCCATTATTATTATGTTTGTTCGTTTTTTAAACCAAAACACTAACAAAATATTTGATTTCTAAAGTTATTTAGTGTAAAATAAAAACATTGGCTCAAGCCTATTTAAAATTGAATATCGTTTTACTTGTTTATGTCGTGAATTGGCGCGACGTTTCTACAAGGTGCCGGAACACCTAACAATAAGTAAGTTATCTTGGAGGTATGGTCGTTTTTGCCATACCTATTTTGGGGACTTACTTAGAGATTAAGTAGGTCCTTTTTGAATATTTTTAATATTTCCCTTAATTAGTGCGGACGGGAGCAACTTCCTTTGGAATTTCATCCCTAATTTTTGAGCCAAAAGTCTCAAAAATTCCGTCATAGACAATAACAAACTTATTGTCTATGATACCACTACAACGGGAAATATTTGATAAGACTCGCTTCGCTCGTACTAGTTTTATCAAATATATAGTACTAGCAAACTGGATCACCATAGAAACATTTAACCAACAAGTAAACTGGCTTTTAGACTTTAGGAGGTCTTATGAAATTATTAGAAGAGCGCATCCTCAAGGATGGGCATATCTTGGGTGATAACATCCTCAAGGTAGATTCCTTTTTAACCCACCAAGTTGACTTTAGCTTGATGAGAGAGATCGGTAAGGTCTTTGCGGAAAAATTTGCTTCTGCTGGCATTACCAAAGTCGTGACCATTGAAGCGTCGGGTATTGCCCCAGCCGTTTTTACAGCTGAAGCCTTAAACGTTCCCATGATTTTCGCCAAAAAAGCTAAGAACATCACTATGAACGAAGGAATCTTAACTGCCGAAGTTTACTCCTTTACCAAGCAGGTGACTAGCACCGTTTCTATCGCTGGAAAATTCCTCTCACCAGAAGACAAGGTTTTGATTATCGACGACTTCCTTGCTAACGGCCAAGCTGCCAAAGGCTTGATTCAAATCATCGAACAGGCTGGAGCAACAGTTGAAGCTATCGGTATTGTGATTGAAAAATCCTTCCAAGATGGACGTGATTTGCTTGAAAAAGCAGGCTACCCTGTTCTATCACTCGCTCGTTTGGATCGTTTTGAAAATGGTCAAGTCGTATTTAAGGAGGCAGATCTCTAATGCAAACTCAAGAAAAACACTCGCAAGCAGCCGTTCTTGGCTTGCAGCACTTACTAGCTATGTACTCAGGATCCATCCTGGTTCCCATCATGATTGCGACAGCCCTTGGCTATTCGGCTGAGCAGTTAACCTACCTGATTTCTACAGATATCTTCATGTGTGGGGTGGCAACCTTCCTCCAACTCCAACTCAACAAATACTTTGGGATTGGACTACCAGTCGTTCTAGGAGTTGCTTTCCAGTCGGTCGCTCCTTTGATTATGATTGGGCAAAGCCATGGTAGTGGCGCTATGTTTGGTGCCCTTATCGCATCAGGGATTTACGTGGTTCTTGTTTCAGGCATCTTCTCAAAAGTGGCCAATCTCTTCCCATCTATCGTAACAGGATCTGTTATTACCACTATTGGTTTAACCTTGATCCCTGTCGCTATTGGAAATATGGGAAATAACGTTCCAGAGCCAACTGGTCAAAGTCTCTTGCTTGCAGCTATCACTGTTCTGATTATCCTCTTGATTAACATCTTTACTAAAGGATTTATCAAGTCTATCTCTATTTTGATTGGTCTGGTTGTTGGAACTGCCATTGCTGCTAGCATGGGCTTGGTTGATTTCTCTCCTGTTGCGGCAGCACCACTTGTCCATGTCCCAACTCCACTCTACTTTGGAATGCCAACCTTTGAAATCTCATCTATTGTCATGATGTGTATCATCGCAACAGTGTCTATGGTTGAGTCTACTGGTGTTTATCTAGCCTTGTCTGATATCACAAAGGATCCAATCGACAGCACACGCCTGCGCAACGGTTACCGCGCAGAAGGTTTGGCCGTACTTCTCGGAGGAATCTTTAACACCTTCCCTTACACAGGATTTTCACAAAACGTTGGTTTGGTTAAATTATCAGGTATCAAGACTCGCCTGCCAATCTACTACGCAGCTGGTTTCCTGGTTCTCCTTGGACTCCTTCCTAAGTTTGGTGCCCTTGCCCAAATCATTCCGAGCCCTGTCCTCGGTGGTGCCATGCTGGTGATGTTTGGTTTTGTATCTATTCAAGGGATGCAAATCCTCGCTCGTGTTGACTTTGCTAACAATGAACATAACTTCCTTATCGCAGCAGTCTCAATCGCTGCAGGTGTCGGTCTAAATAACAGTAATCTCTTCATCAGCATGCCGACAGCCTTCCAAATGTTCTTCTCAAACGGAATCGTCGTAGCCAGCCTACTCGCCATTGTCCTCAATGCGGTACTAAATCATAAAAAGAAATAAGAAAAAGAGGTGTGAGCCTCTTTTTTTTGTATATAGCTAATGAACAATCATTGTAAGAATAATTCAGCTAAAAATCCTTCTCTCAACATCTCTAAGTTAAATACATTAGTAATATGACTAAATGCTTCTGCCAACGGTAAATGCGCGGTTAACCATCCTTGCCCATCAGTAACCCATACAAATTCAACATCATCATCTGATGTTACAACAAATTGACTAAGTTCTGTAAATTCTCCTGCTACGGATTTTAATTTACTACCGCCTCCACCATAGTAATTTGTTTCAAGCAGCCAAACTTTATGTTTTTCTTTAGAATAAACTGCAACATCAAACCGTCTTTCAGATTTATCTACAGGTACTTCAATTCCCCACTCATTCTTAATAAATTTAGCTGTTGCTTGAGCTTGCCACTCTAATTTTTGCTCCTTAGAAATTCTTGAAACATATCTTTCTAAAATTCCTTCCATAGTTTTACCACTTCGGTTTTTACGAGCATTACTATCTAATCCAGTCTCAACTCCATAAACATAATCAACTAATGAACGATTAGCATGTCGTTGTAAAAACTTTAACAAACCAGATTTCTCAATAAATTTCATGTAATCATCTATTCTGCTAGCATCTATCGTTTTAAAATTCAATTGCTCAAAAGACATATTATCGTCATTATCTATTGTCAGAATATCCAAAACTTTATCTCGACTTGCGATTAGGCTCGGAATTGCTTTTAACAAATTAGGTTGTTTAGTGAATAAACGTAGAGCTTCTGAATAAATATCATCTTTACCAATTAAGTAGTTCAAAGTATTCAAATCTAGTTCATACTTCTTTGTCTCACGGTCAACTTTCTTCCAATTCACATAGTACTCAGGAGTACGATTGGTTACTGAAAGAGTATTTAAAAATTGTTTTAATCGGTCTTCATTTGAAAGATATATATATTTTTGTAACTTCATTACCGGCACTCCTTACACCAAGATTGATTTCTAATATTATCATTCCCCATATTACGGTATCCAAAATCATCAATCGACTTTTCTTCACCACAATGAGGACATTTTCTTGTTACAGTACCATTGTTATAACCATCTGCGTTAATTGTAATCCTTACCATTAATATAATCTCCTTTAACAATAATTTTTGTTATTATCCAATTCAATGCGGTCTTCCTCAATTTCATTTGTAAAATACCATTCCTTTAATTCCTTCTTAGGAATAAATTGAGCTCCGTTGTTAAATGCATTTGATTTAACCAATCTTTTTAATTCTTTTTCGTTATCAAATAAAACTTCTACATACCTGCCAAAGCAATGCTCACGTCCTTTATAATTCTTAGAGCCAATAATTTTAGGGTAGTTTAATTCTTCAATGACAGCAATATAACTAATTATATTAATCAATTCCTGAAAAGTATACTTTCCTATGCTATCTAATTCAAGTAATACTATATTTAGAGAGTTTATACCTTTCTCTATAACTTCATAATTCAAGTTATTAATTCTTTCTTCTGATATTTTCCTCAATTTTCCATTATATATAAAATATTCTTTAAAAAAAATATCAATACTTGTTAAAGGGTGTTTTGCTATAGTTTTCAAAAATATATAAATAATGTTCTTTACTAAATTTACTTCATTTTTTGTTTTTAGACACTTTCTTATAATTTCTTGACAAATTGTTTCAAATTTAACATCTTCACTCCGATACTGAACTAAACAATCATATGATGTTCTCTTCAAGCGATTTTTTGTTTTCACATCTATAGCTTTAAAACCATAAAATTTTAAAATAATACCTTGCGGCGTCTCTATAAATTTTGATTTTGGTAGTTCCCCATTTTGAATAGCTTCTGTGAAGCCCTCTTCATCTAATTTTTGTATTAAATCAATCCCAAATTCCTTATATGTAGCATATTCACCTGTTTGAAGCATAAGATTCTATCTCAATTCTTTGTTTTGCTATTTTCAAATATTCTTTTTCAGCATCGATACCTATAAATCTTCTACCTAATCGCTTCGCAACAACACCCGTAGTGCCACTACCAACAAATGGGTCTAGAATATAGTCACCCTCTTTAGTAGAGGCTAAAATAATGCGTTCTAACAAATACTCTGGTTTTTGAGTTGGATGTTTCCCAGCCCATTTTTCAACTTTCTTTGTTAAAGATCCGGTCCAGACATCTTTCATTTGTTTTCCATCATTCAATTCTTTCATTAAATCATAATTGTAGTAATGACGAGCTTTTTTATCATTTTTTCTGGCCCATAAAATGGTTTCAGTAGAATGGGTAAAATAACGACAAGATAAATTGGGGGCAGGGTTTGTTTTCTGCCAAGTAATATTATTCAGAATTTTAAAACCTTCTTGCTCTAATGCCATTCCAACTGAGTATATGTTGTGCAAACTACCTGAAATCCATATCGTCCCATTAGGCTTCAGAACTTCTTTTGCTAGGCGAATCCATTTGCGATTAAACTCATGTTTTTCTTCGAATGAAGAAATTTTATCCCAATCTCCTTTATCAACAGAAACAACTTGTCCCCCAGAGTTAGATATTCCACCATTACTTAAAAAATAAGGTGGATCAGCAAAAATCATATCCATACTTTCTGGTTTCATTTTTGATAAGAACTTGAACGTATCTGAGTGAACAAGAATCATCTTATTTTTATTGTAGTATGGTTTTGTCATAAGAACACCTCCATACTTATATTCGTTATTTTTCATAATTTGTGACTATAATTTCAGAAATTTTTCCTCGACTTGAAGATTTTGCTCCATTAGTTCTGGTAGCTTCAACATAATGGATATTAAAATCATTATACAACTCCTCTACTAACGCACTAGAAGAATTTGATAACATAACATAAGCTCCTGTATCACTCAATCTCTTAAAGGTATCTCTTAATCTTACTTGATCTGCATAAGAAAACCCCTCATGAGTGTAGGAAGTAAAGGCACTTGTCTCTGACAATGGAATATACGGGGGATCAAAATATACAAAATCCCCTGGCTGAACATCTAAAACAGCCTTTTCAAAATCTCCCGTTTTAATTTCTAGTTGATTGTTATTTAGGTATACTGAAATAGCAGATATCAATTCCTCATCAACAATTTTAGGATTCTTATAACGTCCATATGGAACATTAAATTGGTTCTTAGAATTCACACGATATAGACCATTAAAATCCACTCTCAACATATATAGAATACGTGCAGCTCTTTGTACTTCGGACATCATATCTATTCTTTCATCACGATCTGCAGAACGTAAATCTAAATAATATTCTTTTGAATTATATTCCTGATGAACTTTCAAAATTTCAATCAATTCTTGAGGATTGTCCTTAATTTGTTGATAGCAATTTATTAGTTCAGCGTTAAAATCATTAATAACTGCATCTTTAGGAGCTAAATCAAAAAATAAAGCTCCACCTCCAACAAAAGGTTCGAAATACCTGTTATAAGTTTTAGGCATTAATTCTCTAATAACAGGCAATAATTGTCTTTTACCACCTGTCCATTTCGTAAACGGTTGTAAAGTAACTTCCTTTATTTCTTTTATCTTCATGCTTTTAATTATACCATAGAAATTAAAACACAACTCTTGTATTTTCTACCACATGACTAAATTTTCTATTTTAGAATTAAATCATATCAATATCAAAAAATGAGTAAGGCAAATTTTATAAATTCCAAAATTCACCTCACTCTATTAAATTACTTTTTATATCCTTACCTGTCTGTCTTCTGACCGATGGCCTGTAACAAACATGGTAAAGGTTGCTTTACAGACATTTCTGCCTTCTTGATTGGTGATATCGACATCCACGACGCAAGTTGTGCGTCCTTGGTGGACACATTCTCCTTTAATGGTCAGCACATCGTCGAGTTTTCCTGCTTTGAGGTAGTTGATAGAAGACTGGAGCGTCACTCCATCAAGCCCCAGAGATATGACCACCAAACCACTGATCTGGTCGCAAAGGGTAAAGAGATAGCCACCATGGGCATTGCCATAGTAGTTGAGAGACGAGTCCACTACTTTGGTCGTCACCACAACGTGACCATCTCTCATTTGTTCAATTTCGTAATTTTCAAAGGCAGATATAGCGTCAAAATGAAAGTCTTTCATCATTTCCTCCTGATATTTCAAACGACACTATGATACTACTTTTTATAGAACTGTGCAAGGAGAAAGCACCTAGTCTGGCAAAATTCCGACCCGCTCCACAAAGCGCATAAAGGCTGCCTGTCCTTGTTCTGTCTGCTTGTAGACTCCTGCGTCCTCAAGTACACGCGCAAAGATAGCACCAACAGAGTCCTTGACGATTTCAAGGGCTTTTTCTTTATCTGTTAGGTCTGGATATTGAGCTCTAAGTTGGTCTGCCCATTCCTGATGATAATCGGCAACTGTAACAGCTTCTCCTACAAGATAGCTAGCGACTTGCTCCACTTCTTCTTTCAGACGTGGTGGCAAGATTGCCAAGCCCATGACCTCAATCAAGCCGATATTTTCCTTCTTGATATGTTGGACATCCTTATGGGGATGATAGATGCCATCAGGATATTCTGCAGAAGTCTGATTGTCCCGCAAGACCAAGTCCAACTCAAATTGTCCATCGCGTTTACGGGCAATGGGTGTAATGGTGTGATGCGGTATCCCGTCTGTTTCTGCCAAAATCTGCACTGCAGGATCTGAATACTGGCGCCATTCCTGCAAAATCTTATCAGCCAAGTTGATCAAATCTTCTTTGGAATTCGAAGTCAAACGCAACACTGACATTGGCCACTTGACAATTCCAGCCTTAACCTGCTCAAAACCAGCAAATCGGAAGGTCTTTTGCAAAGGAGCCAATTCCATCGGAAATACGTGTCGGCCTCCCTGATAGTGATCATGAGTTAGAATAGAGCCCCCCACAATAGGCAGGTCGGCATTAGAGCCTGCAAAATATCCTGGAAACTGCTCTACGATAGCCAACAAACGTTCAAAACTCTGACGACTAATGGCCATGGGTCGATGCTGACCATCTAAGAAAATACAGTGCTCATTAAAATAAGCATAAGGCGAATACTGGAAACCCCACTCCTGACTAGCCATTTCAAAACGGATAATACGGTGGTTACTGCGAGCTGGGTGGTTAACTCGACCATGGTAGCCCTCATTCTCTAGACAAAGCTGACACTGGGGGTAATTGCTAGCTTGCACCAACTTGGCTGCCGCAATCTCTTTGGGATCCTTTTCAGGCTTAGAGAGGTTGATGGTAATTTCAAGTTCACCGTAATCAGATGGAACACGGTAAGCAATGTTCTTAGCAATGGCCTTGAGTTTGATGTAATCATTCTTCTGACTGAGTTGGTAAAAATCCTCTATCGCTTGCTCAGGAGAGTGGGCATAGGTTTCCCAAAAGTCACGATTAACCTGACTCGGACAAGGAGTCACCAAGTCCATCAGTTCAGCACCAAGAATTTCACGCACAGTCTGACTATCCTCAATCGTCTCTAATCGAACGGCTTCCTCAACCAACTGATCCTTGAGGTCAATCAATTTATCCAGATTGGTCTCAACTTCCAAAACACCATCTCCCACTCGTGCCAAGACACGATTGGTCAGGTAGATTCGATCCATTTCCTCAAATGTACTTTCTGCAATGACATGTGTCACAAATTTATCTACTAAGGTCACTATAGAGCCTCCTTTTGACTAGTCAAGGACGCGAGTGCCACCTGCAACTTCAGCGATATAGAAGCTTGGAGCGTAGCCAACTACTTCCTCGTAGTGTTTGCCTACAGCTTTCTTAAAGGCCTCAACAGTATCTTTTTGAACTAAGGCGATAGCACAGCCGCCAAAACCAGCCCCTGTCATACGAGCACCGAGAACGCCTTCTTGTCCCCAAGCTGTGTGAACAAGAGTATCCAATTCCAATCCAGTCACTTCATAGTCATGCTCTAGGGAAACGTGTGACGCATTCATCAAACGACCAAATGTTTCCAAATCTCCTGCTTGAAGGGCTGCTTGAGCTTTAAGGGTACGTTGGTTTTCAAGCACAGCATGGCGAGCACGTTTCAAACGATTTTCATCTTTAATCAGATAGCTGTATTGGTCAAAAGCCCACTCGTCTAATTCACCCAAGGTCTGAATATCTAAGGCTATTTGCAATTCTTCCACTGCTTTTTCACACTCAGCACGGCGTTCATTATATTTAGAATCCGCCAATTCACGACGTTTGTTAGTGTTCATGATAACAACGACATTGTCCTTCAAATCAAGTGGCACCAAGTCGTACTCTAAAGTGTTAGTATCTAAGTAAATAGCACGTTGGTCAGCTCCCATACCGATAGCAAACTGGTCCATAATACCAGAATTCACTCCGATAAAGTTGTTTTCTGTTTGTTTTCCAATTTTAACCAAATCCAAACGGTCTAGTTTTAAATCAAAGAGATGCTCTGCCACTACCCCTGTCAAGAGTTCCAAGGATGCTGAAGAAGACAAACCAGCACCATTTGGGATATTCCCATAAACATAAAAATCAAAACCTTTATCAATCACGTGCCCAGCTTCTTGCAAGAAATGAAGAACCCCTTTTGGATAGTTAGTCCAGCTGTGCTCTTTTTCAAACTTGAGGTCAGCGAGAGGCACTTCGATAATGCCCTTGTCCTCAAAGTTAGCTGAGTAGAAACGCAAGACTTGGTCATCACGTTTGCGAGCAGCCCCATAAGTTCCTAAGGAAATGGCTGCTGGAAATACATGTCCACCATTATAGTCTGTGTGCTCACCAATCAAGTTGATACGACCTGGTGAAAAAAAAGTTTGGTCTGCTTCTTGACCAAAAACGGCAAGAAAGTCTTTGCGAAGAGCTTCAGCAGTAAGATGTTGTGTCATATGATTTCTCCTTTTACTGTCCGTTAAGTCACCTTAACGTGTAATCGTTTTCTTCTATTGTATCCAAGGGATTTCCCAAGGTCAATCCTTTTTACTAAAATTTTACTAAACTATCAGTAAAATACAGAAAAATATGATATACTAACCTAAAAGGAGGAGGATTTATGGCTACCTTAAAAGACATTGCACAGCTAGCCTCTGTCTCTATCGCGACCGTATCCCGCGTCCTCAATCGCGACCAGAGCCTATCTGTTACAGAAGAAACCAGACACCGTATTTTAACCGTTGCTGAAGAGTTGGGCTACACTAAGCACCTCAAGACAGGCGAGTCCCACAAGCCCAAGCAAAAGATTGCCATTATCCAATGGATCAGCGAACAAGGGGAGCTAGACGATCTCTACTACTACCAGATTCGCCTAGGCATAGAAAAAAGAGCCCAAGAACTGGACTATGATATTTTACGCTATTTTAATGACCATCCTTTTACACTGAGCGAGGAAGTCATCGGGATTCTCTGCATCGGAAAGTTTAGTCGAGCTCAGATCTCTGCCTTTGAAGAATACCAAAAGCCTCTTGTCTTTCTAGACAGTGATACTCTTTCACTAGGACATACCTGCATTATCACGGACTTTTACACTGCCATGAAACAGGTTGTCGATTATTTCCTCAGTCAAGGGATGGACCGTATCGGGATTCTAACAGGGCTTGAGGAAACAACAGACCAAGAAGAAATCATTGAGGATAAGCGGCTGGAAAATTTCAGAAACTACAGTCAAACAAAAGGAATCTATCATGATGAACTGGTCTTTCAAGGAAGCTTTACTGCCCAGTCTGGCTATGACTTAATGAAGGAGGCTATTCAGAACTTAGGAGACCAACTCCCACCAGCCTTTTTCGCAGCTAGCGATAGTTTAGCCATCGGTGCCCTCCGTGCGCTCCAAGAAGCTGGAATCAGCCTACCAGACCGCGTCAGCCTCATTTCCTTTAACGACACTAGTCTGACCAAGCAAGTCTATCCTCCCCTCTCCAGCATCACCGTCTATACCGAAGAAATGGGCAGAGCAGGCATGGATATTCTTAATAAGGAAGTACTCCACGGTCGCAAAATCCCTAGCCTAACCATGTTGGGAACCAGACTGACTCTGAGAGAAAGTACAAGGAATGAATAGGATAACAAAACGACCTCTAGCGAGGTCGCTTTTCTAATGATGATGCCCATGCTTCTGCTCTAATTCTCTCACCCTCCGCTTATGTTGCGCATGATTGCTTTGACTGCTATCTACTTCAATAGTGATATTCTGCACGCCTCTTTCTTCTAAACATTGACGCACCACTTCTTTGGTTTCCATCATCTGTTCCCAGTCCTTGATACAAATGTGAACAATAGCATTATTCTCTAGACCATCCATGGACCAAATGCTAAGTTGATTGACACTGTTGACATTGGGTAGAGCCTCTAAATCCTTCTCCAAATCACTTGTCTCGACTCCTTCTGGCACAGCATCTAGGAAAATTTTCAGTGCGCTCCAAAAGCGAGGAATGGCTTTCGACAGAATAAAGATAGAAATAACTAGTGATAAAAGCGGATCGAGGATATACCAGTCCGTAAATCGAAGAATAATCGCCATTAGAATGACGGCCAACCAACCAAGAGTGTCTTCCAAAAAATGCAGGCTAAGAATTGACTCGTTCTTTGTTTTCCCCTTACGAACTACCAGACTTGCTAGCACATTAATGGCTACTGCAATGATTCCCAGCCAGAGGATGCCTTCCTCATTGACGGGTTGCGGGTGAACAATCTTTGTGACATTTTCCAAGATCACTAGGACAGACCCTATCATAAGAATCACAGCCGTTAGCATGGCTCCTAAAAGACTAAAACGTTTGTAACCCAAGGTGTACTGTCTATCTTCTTCACGGTTTGAAATTGTTTCTAAAAGGGCTGAGATGCCAATGGCTATAGCATCTCCCAAGTCATGAACGGAATCAGCAAGAACTGCACTCGAACCAAAGATTCCTCCTGCGATAAACTCAACAATCGCATAGCTTAAATTTAAGAAAAAAGCTAACCAGATAGATGTTTTAGAACTCATTTCTCTCCCTCCTTTGGTATAATGGGTATATACATACTTCTTTCATTTGTATTATCTAATAAAATTCAAAGAAAGGATAGAAGCAAACTGTCAGCCATGTTCAGTTCTGAACAGTTTGTCTCAAGTGTCTACATGCCAAAAAGAGACCGTCGAGTCAGCAAGACGAAAAAAGCCATCTATCAAGCTTTTTTACAACTTTTGAACGACAAAGGCTATGATGCCACTACTGTTCAGGATATCATTGACCTAGCAGATGTTGGGCGTTCTACTTTTTACTGTCACTATGAAAGCAAAGAACTCCTTTTAGATGAGCTCTGTCGCTACCTCTTTCATCATCTCTTTGAAAGGGAAGGACACTTTACTACCGAGGACTACCTCGCACATATCTTTTTACATTTTCAGAAAAACCAGGACCATGTTACCAGTCTGCTATTTTCCAAAAATGACTACTTCCTCCGTCAACTCCATAAAGAGCTAGAACACCATGTCTATCCCATGTTGGCTGATGAGTTAAAAGAAGCCCACACTAATCTGCCTACTTCTTACCTCCAACACTTGGTCGTGTCCAACTTTATCGAGACATTGACCTGGTGGCTCAAAAAAGGACAAGACTTTACATACCAGGAAGTTGTCCAGTTTTATCTAGACCTTCTCATTCCTAAAAATTGAATACAGAGTAGAGCTCAGTTGCCTTATTTCTAGGCTACTGAGTTTTCATCTTTTCAACAATCAAAAAAGCCCAGACAACATTGTCTGAGCAGTTTTCTATATGGTCGTTTAACAAAGTTGAGTTTGACATTTTCAAACTATTTCTTCAACAAACCTTGTTCTTGTAGAAACTCCTTGGCTACTTGTTCTGCTGACTTGCCTTCAACACCGACTTGGTAGTTGAGCTGGCTCATCTGGCTTTCAGTAATTTTACCAGCCAATTTATTGAGAACTGTTTCCAACTCTGGATGTTTCTTGAGAAGAACTTCTTTCATGAGTGGAGCCCCTTGATAAGGTGGGAAGAGTTGCTTGTCATCTTCCAATACCTGTAAATCATAACGTGCCAATTCCGCATCGGTCGAATAGGCGTCCGTGATTTGAATATCACCTGACTGAATAGCCTGATAGCGAAGGGCTGGTTCCATGGTCGCTACATTGAGATTGAGACCATACATTGATTGCAAGCCCTTATTGCCATCTTCACGGTCATTAAACTCGAGAGTAAATCCAGCCTTCAACTGCCCTTCCACTTTTTTCAAGTCCGAAATGGTCTTCAAGCCATATTCTTGAGCAATCTTTTTCGGAACAGCTACAGCATAGGTATTTTGATAAGACATAGGTTTGAGATAGGATAGATGATCCTGTTTGGCAATGCCATCACGCGCTACCTGATAAACCTGATCTGGCTCATGACCCACTTTCGGTGATGGTTGCAGCAAACTTTCAGTCACCGTACCAGTAAATTCAGGATAGATGTCAATATCGCCTTTTTTCAGAGCTTCATAGAGAAAGCTTGTTTTCCCAAAATTCGGTTTAACAGTCGCAGTCATGCTGGTATTTTCTTCAATCAGTAACTTATACATATTAGCCAAAATTTCTGGTTCCGGTCCCAATTTTCCAGCAATGATCAGGTTCTCTTTCTCTTTTTGAGCCAAAAGAGCTGGACTATAAGACAAACCGAGCAATATTGTCACCAAGGCAAAACCAGAAAAAATCGTTCGCAATTTTGCTTTTTCCATCACTTTTAGTAAGAAGTTAAAGACAATAGCCAGCACTGCTGAAGAAAGTGCCCCAATCAAAATCAGACTGGCATTATTACGGTCAATTCCCAAAAGGATAAAGGAACCCAGTCCCCCTGCACCAATCAAGGCCGCCAAGGTTGCCGTGCCGATAATCAAGACCGCTGCCGTCCGAATCCCAGACATCATAACAGGCATAGCAAGTGGAATTTCAAACTTCTTGAGACGCTCCCACCTAGTCATCCCAAAGGCAATCCCAGCCTCTTGTAGACTTGGATCAATTCCCTTGAGTCCAGTGATGGTATTTTGTAAAATCGGAAAGATCGCATAAATCACTAGAGCTGTCAAAGCAGGCAAGATTCCAATTCCCATCAAGGGGATAAAGAGTCCTAACAAGGCCAGAGACGGGATGGTCTGGAAAATCCCTGCAATCTGTAAGACCCAATCCGCCAACTTCTCATGATAGCGAAGATAAACAGCCAAGGGAATCGCTATAAAAATGGCCAGTAACAAGGTCAAAAGTGACAACTGCAAATGTTGAGATAGAGCTGTCAACCAATCACTAAAACGATCCTGAAAAGTTGCAATTAAATTAGTCATGAACACTACCTCCAAACAAGTCTGCTACAAATTCTGTGGCAGGAGCTTTTAAAATCGTCTCGGGATTCGCCACCTGGCGAATCTCTCCATCCTGCAAGACAGCAATACGGTCCGCCAATTTCAAGGCTTCATCCGTATCATGGGTTACAAAAATCGTTGTCATCCCAAACTCTTTATGCAATTCTTTTGTCAGAACTTGCAACTGTTTTCTCGAAATAGCATCAAGAGCCGAAAAAGGCTCATCCATGAGGAGAATCTTAGGCTGACCAATCATAGCCCGTACAATTCCAACCCGTTGCTGTTCTCCACCAGATAATTCACTCGGAAGTCGATGCCCATACTCAGCTAGTGGCAAGCCAACCTTGGCCAAAAGCTCTTCAGTTTTCTGAGCAATTTTTTCCTTAGTCCATCCCTTCATCTCAGGAATCAGGGCAATATTTTCCGCGACCGTTAGATTGGGAAAGAGAGCAATGGCCTGTAAAACATAGCCAGTAGAAAGACGAAGTTCACGCTCATCATAATCTTTGATACGCTTGCCATCCATATAAATATTTCCATCAGTAGGTTCCAAGAGACGGTTAATTATCTTAATCATGGTTGTCTTACCGGACCCAGATGGCCCAACTAAAACCATAAACTCGCCATTCTCAATTCGTAAATTGACATCTCTCAAGATATCTTTTTCTGTGTAGCGTAAAGCTACATTTTTGTATTCAATCATTCTGTATCCTCAATTTAAAACTTCCCTCGATTGGTCAAGTCTTCTACCTTAGGCATGACTTCTTTATTGTCCCAATGCTCCACAATTTTCCCGTTTTCTAGACGGAAGATATCATACTGGGCATAGGCAACTCCACCAATCTGAGTCTGACCATAGCTAACCACATAGTTTCCTTGTCCTAAGAGTTTAAAAACAAAGTCAAAAGTGGTCTTTACTTATAAACAGCTAATTTGCTCCATTTTAAACCTCATTTTCCTCCTCTTTCAGATTAGCCAAAATTCTTTCTTGAAAGGCTTCAAACTGACGAATTTCTTCCTCGGTGAATCCTTTATAAAAGATCGTATCCAATTTCTGACTGACACGATGCCCCACTTCTTTCTGAGACTGCCCCAACTCTGTTAAAACCAAATACTTCTTACGCTTATCTTCTCCACATGGACTAATAGTTACAAGATT
This sequence comes from Streptococcus sp. HMSC063B03, assembly GCF_001836965.1. Taxonomy (GTDB): domain Bacteria; phylum Bacillota; class Bacilli; order Lactobacillales; family Streptococcaceae; genus Streptococcus; species Streptococcus pneumoniae_F. Next base: position 32,628 of record NZ_KV831061.1, read on the forward strand.
TTGTTCCTCTAGCTTTTTAATCATCGTCGTCAGTGTATTGTTAGCAAGCCCAGTCGCAAGCGCAATATCTGTCGCAGTTGCGCAACCAGTTTTACTATTCCATAAAACCGCTAAAATCTTCCCCTGTTCACTCCGATAAAGAGCTTCAGGATCCCGACTAAGTAACTTTTGAAAAATCCGCCCATTCAACAAACGAATATGAAGGGCTACCAAATGACTATCTTTCATGACACCTCCAATTTATTTCTATATCGAAATGAATAAAGTAATTGTAACACTCGTCGTTCCATCTGTCAACTATTTCGATTTAGAAATAATTTTTCCCAGTAAAAAAATCTCCTACTCAAGGTAGAAGATTTCAATCTTATAAACTTAATCCGTCATGTCCGATACCAAAGTTCGACGTTCCAATGGAATGCTGCACATAACTAGCAAGAAAATGAAACCTGACTGAATCCAGAAGAGGGCCAAGTCAAAGATTCCATGCACAGCAACCACTGTAAGGAAAGACAGATAAAGGCCGATAATCGGACGTTTCCCCGACTCCTGACTCATATCCATCATCAATCGAACAGGAGCAACAGAAGACAAAACTAGTAAAATAGTCCCCACAATTCCGTAACTCAGTATCGTATCAATATAAAGACTGTGAGCATGTTCATGATAAGGAGCATTTATTCTAGGATAAGAATGCATGTAGGTCAATGGCCCCTCACCCCAAAAAGGATTTTGCTTAAACAAGGCCATCCCAGCATCCCAGATAGAAATCCGTTCTTCCATAGAAGAGTCTAAAGTCCCCATCCGAACTCCCAAATCACTGGAAAAGAGGAAGCTCAAGCCAATCGCAAAGACCCCAATACTAAGCCAAAAGGCCTTCCAGTTTTTAATGATCGTAAAGAGATAGATAATGGCTCCAGCGATAATAGCAGGAAAGGCAGTTCGATTTTGCGTAAAGTTCAAACCAAAGAGATTCACAAAGCCTGCAATCACACAGAATACTTTCAACCAATTCAACTTGGTCGTTGTAAACAGATAGAAGGCAATCATGATACAGAAACAACAAATAATTCCATAATAATTAGGATTAAAGAAGGTCACTTCTGCACGATTCTGATGCCACACCTGCATATTGGGTGAAAGAAAAGCATAGTTAAATTTCTTCACAATTTGGAAATGTTCTAAACTAGCAAAAGCAGCAGACAAGACACTACCAAACAAGACGAGCTGCAAAATCAATCGAAAGAATTTATGTGATAAAATCGACTGATAGTGCAAAAAGAAAACAGTAAATAGAAAAATTCCTACTGAAGCCACAAGACCCATCCAATTTTGAGCAAAAGTGGATATAACAGTACTATAGCCAAGAAAAAGAAGCAGCATCGGATGCTCCCCCATTTTCTGAAGAATACTTTTCATGTCTCCTGTGAAAATTAAACTGATAATATATAAACAGAATACAACTACAAAAAGATAAAAGGGTAAAAAGATACTCAGGATAATTCCCAATAAAATCAGCTCTTTACTAGACAACCCTTTCAGCTTTTCAATAAAGCCTATTGATTTCAAAATGAATCCTTTCTCTCCAAATCAGTTGATTCAGATAATAGTAAGCTACCCTTTATTGTACCACTTTTTTAGCAATTTGAAAACAAAGGAAACGTTTACTAGGTAAAAAAGGGCGCAAAAATACTTATATTTCAAAACTCAAACTTAATGACTAGATTTACTATAAGAAAATCATACCGTAAAGACTAGGTATATGTTAAAATAGTAGTAATATAATAAGGTTTTGACCAATTATCCAAACTATATTTAAATCATTTACAATTTCTAAAGAAAGGAAACACTATGAAATCCTACCAAGCCGTCTACCAAATTCTAGCTAAAGAAACCGATTATATCAGCGGAGAAAAAATTGCAGAAGAACTATCACTGACTCGAACATCAATTTGGAAAGCCATCAAGCGTTTAGAACAAGAAGGCATTGAAATTGATAGTATCAAAAACAAAGGCTATAAACTGGTGAATGGAGACCTTATTCTTCCAGAACTTCTAGAACAAAATCTTCCAATTAAAATCAGTTTTAAACCCGAAACAAGATCAACACAACTCGATGCAAAAGAAGCAATTGATTTAAGAAATGAAGCAAACACCCTCTATCTAGCTTCCTATCAAACAGCTGGCCGAGGCCGTTTTCAACGTTCTTTCTACTCACCCCAAGGTGGCATTTATATGACACTCCATCTTAAACCCAATCTCCCCTATGACCAATTACCATCCTACACACTACTTGTAGCCGGAGCTATCTACAAAGCCATTAAGAACCTAACATTAATAGATGTCGACATAAAATGGGTCAATGATATCTACCTCAAAAATCATAAAATTGGAGGAATCCTCACTGAGGCAATAACATCTGTAGAAACTGGCTTAGTCACAGATATCATTATTGGAGTAGGAATCAACTTTACTATTAAAGACTTCCCTCAAGAATTAAAAGAAAAAGCTGCTAGCTTATTTAATGTACCAGCACCTATTACTAGAAATGAATTAATTATCGAAATATGGCGCACTTTCTTCGAAACACCAGCAGATGAGTTATTATACCTATATAAAAAACAGTCCTTCGTTCTAGGAAAAGAAGTGACTTTTACACTAGATCAAAAAGACTACAAAGGACTTGCTAAAGATATCTCAGAAAATGGCAAACTTTTAGTTCAATGTGATAACGGAAAAGAAATATGGCTTAATAGCGGAGAAATTTCACTCAAGAGTTGGAAGTAGTAATAAACAAGCACAACCATAAAATCAATAATATATAAAGATTTTAGCTTTTCTGCAGCCCACTACAGTTGACAAAGAGCGCAAAAAAACTTCAGATAAGTAATCCAATTAAGTTTTACAAATCTGAAGTTTTTATTCTACAATTCTTAAAAATACAAAAAAAGAGTTATAAACTCTCAATAAAACGGAGAATAAGGGATTCGAACCCTTGCGCCAGTTACCCGACCTAACGATTTAGCAAACCGTCCTCTTCAGCCTCTTGAGTAATTCTCCTATTAATGGGCACGAGTGGACTCGAACCACCGACCTCACGCTTATCAGGCGTGCGCTCTAACCACCTGAGCTACGCGCCCAAGTTAAAAAACTTGGTAATTGAACAAAGTTCAAAGCGGGTGACGAGAATCGAACTCGCGACAACAGCTTGGAAGGCTGTAGTTTTACCACTAAACTACACCCGCATACATACTAATAATAAAAATGGCGCGAGACGGAATCGAACCGCCGACACATGGAGCTTCAATCCATTGCTCTACCAACTGAGCTACCGAGCCTTATTGCGGGAGCAGGATTTGAACCTACGACCTTCGGGTTATGAGCCCGACGAGCTACCGAGCTGCTCCATCCCGCGTTATTACAAAAGGAGGATGTGGGATTCGAACCCACGCACGCTTTTACACGCCTGACGGTTTTCAAGACCGTTCCCTTCAGCCGGACTTGGGTAATCCTCCATACTATTCAAATGGACCTTGTAGGACTTGAACCTACGACCACTCGGTTATGAGCCGAGAGCTCTAACCAGCTGAGCTAAAGGTCCAACAAGATCATTATAGCGGCGAAGGGGATCGAACCCCCGACCTCCCGGGTATGAACCGGACGCTCTAGCCAGCTGAGCTACACCGCCATATATCGGGAAGACAGGATTCGAACCTGCGACACCTT
>NZ_KV831062.1:0-1574 GCF_001836965.1 Streptococcus sp. HMSC063B03
AAACTTCGAACTTTCCCGTGCAAGTCGACTTTGCTTAAGATTTTCAAGAATCTGCTCTTTATCAAAGGGCTTCTCTGCCACTCGCACCACATCATCCTCATGTTTGCTAGAGAAGTGCATCACATCACGTAGAGTCTTACTCTCAACGCTGAAGGTAGGCATGGTTCCCATACCTCCCGCAAAGGCAAATGCCTTTTTACGAATGCCGACTGGGATTCGGGTATCTAATAATTTCTCCCCAAATTTTCCAATGACATTATTGCTCTTAGCCAGGATATTGTCAACCTTTGATCCCCATTTTTCGACATTTGCGAGAATTCTTGCTTTGGTACTGTTCTTGGCTAACTGAATCATCTCAGCTGCCTTAGCTCCGAGTTTCGTGCCCTTAGCCATCTTACCTACAGCTGCTGGACCGACAAAAAGACTGGCAATCTCAAAGGTCAAGCCTCCTGCATCATAGGCATCCATATGGGTAACTTTATCCCAGAGGGCTTTCCCTGTCTCCTGAGCACGATAAGCTGCCTTATCCGCATAACTAGCATTGGGATCCTGACCACGCATAGCTGCTCCTGGATCCGTCAGAGCAGTGTAAGTAATAGATTGAACAATTACTTATCCCATAATGGAGATGAATAGGGATGAGAAAATCCTAATAAATTAGCCAAATTCTCTGCTTCTACTGTATCTTTAAGTATTTCTATAAACTTCTTAACTGCATCATCAAAATTATTAAATGTCCAAGTTTCCCCCACGACATAAGAACGTTCGTCTCTACTATTTACTTGGAATACACCATTCTTATAAAATAGGTGTGTTGCCCAAGGTAATCTCTTTGATTCATCAAAGAGCACGTAATGTAGAGTCTGAAAATTATTCAATTTGATTCTCGATTCAATCTCTAACACATATTGTTTTTCTAGTTCTGCTCGCATTATTAAAGCTCCTTTAACAAGTTCAAGGCTTTGTAATATTCAACATTCGATCCTAATTGTATCTGTGTTCCTCCACCTGCTCCGAAAACCATAGCTATCTCTCCCTTTCGAATATTTGAAAGAACATCTATAGGATTACCATATTTAGAAAGGCTCTTAGTTAAATATTTCCGTAACTCAGGTGAAGCATTATTGAAAGCCACTTCTATATTACTTCTTGTCAAATCATGTATTACTCTATATTGGTGGTAATCTTGGTAGCCTTCTGGATAAGGTAAACCACGTTTGTTAAACGCGATAATCTCTTCCTCCCCCACCGGACTAGTAAATCTTCCATATGGATGACCATAACGATCTATAATATCACCTGCTTCTAAATTTGCAGGTTGAGTAATGGGATTCCCTGCACTATCCAGTACAAAACCATCACCTTTTTCCGGCCATTTAATATGTCCTTCGCTATCCACATAACTTCGTGATCTGACAGGAGTTTTTCTTCCATCGAAACCATCATCTGCCGATAGATAAGCACGCTTGCCATTTGGCATTTCAACACGCTCTGGGAAATAGTGTCCCTTAGCTTCATACTCTCTGCGAAGATAGGCATCAAACTTCGAACTTTCCCGTGCAAGTCGACTTTGC
>NZ_KV831063.1:0-1338 GCF_001836965.1 Streptococcus sp. HMSC063B03
ATGATTAGCTTAGCCAAGAACAGTACCAAGGCAAGAATTCTCGCAAATGTCGAAAAATGGGGTTCAAAGGTTGACAATATCCTAGCGAAGAGCAATAATGTCATTAGGCAATTTGGGGAGAAATTATTAGATACCCGAATCCCAGTCGGCATTCGTAAAAAGGCATTTGCCTTTGCGGGAGGTATGGGAACCATGCCTACCTTCAGCGTTGAGAGTAAGACACTGCGTGATGTGATGCACTTCTCTAGCAAACATGCGGATGATGTGGTGAGAATTTCTGATGATGCTGGAAAAGTAGCGGATAAGGTCGGTGATATACTTCGAGATGGTTCTCACTTTGATGATGCAGGGAAATTAAAGCCCAATGTTCAATATCAGGCTGGAGAGCATAATTATTTATATCAGACAGACGAGTTGGGGCGTATTAGTGAAGCATACGCAGATAACTTGCAATTAAAGCTACATGATGGTAGACTACGACATAAAGGAAATACACCGGATAAATTACCTGATGATCATGCGGGTCATATATTTGGAGATTTATTTGGTGGATCTCCTGAATTAGATAATTTATTATCACAAGCGAAAGACGTAAATCTCAAAACCTATCGTCGTCTTGAACGAGACTGGTCAGAAGCAATTAAAGCGAATAAGAAAGTTGAAGTTCACGTCAAAATTGAGTACGTAGGGAATTCTGCACGACCGAAGACATTTAGGGTAAATTATACAATTGATGGACAAACTTATACACGTCGTATAAAAAATATTAATGGAGTGAAGTAAATGATATTTGAAGATTTATTAATGGAAATTCAATCTGATTTGGTGTCTTTGGGATTAGAATATTCGAATAGTCAAATTGATGAAATTTATTTGTATGGTTATATGGAAGAAGGTAGTTATTTTTTCAATTTATTTTTTAAGAAAAATGGGGAGATAATTAGACTCAATCAGATTAATGATTTTTTGAGTGAAAATGAAAAAATAGACGATTCACGTGATAGACAGATACAACTTCTAGAATTAGGAATTGATGATTTGGAAAAAATCGAGATTTTGTTTGAGAATAATAAAAAAGAAGTACCTACCGAAATCAAAATTATTTATAATAAGAGCAGCAATAGTCTCAAATCTAAATATAGTTATTCACCTATTTCAGATGATACTTCAGAATTAGAATTATTCAATAACTGGTATGATACGGTGAAAGTAGAAAATAATATTTGAAGATAAGATAATGGATTTACAAGTAGTCAAGCACTTTGAACTTAGTTCCTACTCCATTATCATATAGTTATGAAAAGCAGGAAGCTCAGATCCATTATAATCAACTAGATC
>NZ_KV831064.1:0-5748 GCF_001836965.1 Streptococcus sp. HMSC063B03
TTTTTTCTGTCTAACTTTTGGGGTGCAGTTCAGATTTGTCGTTGCTTTTTTACATGGTTGCGATAGTCTTGGTAAAATAGAATTGCTCAATAAACCATTTAGAAAGGCTATCCCATACATATTCATTATAACACAAATAAAACAACTTTATCACTAGAAATCAGTTCTTTCTTGCTACAAGACCATCTCGTTTTTACTATTGAAAAAGTAGTGAAAACCTTTGAAGATTGTCACTTCCACGCCTTCTAATTGCCTATTCACAAGAGATTTTCTCTGGACGAAAAATTGAAAAAATGATGATTGAAAACCTCGCTATGCAGTACCTAACAGGACAGTTGGTTGTCAGCTACCGCACTATCAATAGCCCATTATCAGGAAAAATGACTTGAAGAATATAACTCCTCATGGCTTCAGACATACTCATGCTATCTTGATGATTGAAACGTGTGTAGATCCTGTTAACGCAGCCAAAAGGTTAGGGCATGCAAGTAGTCAGTTGACCTTGGATACTTATAGCCATTCTACAGTAGTAGGGGAGAAGAAAGCTATCACAAAATTTGTAGATTACCTGGATAGTGCAAAAGGTTAGTTTTCCAAGACGGTACCAAAAACGGTACTAAAAATAAAAAAAGCCAAATCCAATTTCTTGGAAAAGGCTTTGTATCAACGTTTTTAAGCAATAAATGCGGTTGATTATTTGAGACCGTATTTTTTGTTGAAACGATCCACGCGTCCATCTGCTTGAGTGAACTTTTGACGTCCAGTGTAGAATGGGTGTGAGTCTGATGAAATTTCCACACGGATCAATGGGTAAGTTTCGCCTTCGAACTCAACTGTTTCGTTAGAGCGTTTTGTTGAACCGCTAAGGAATTGGTAACCAGTAGTTGTGTCCATGAAGACAACTGGGAGATATTCTGGATGGATATCTTTTTTCATTTTGCAATAGTTCCTTTCTGCCATGGTCTCTTTGCGAGCCATAGATTGTTACCATACTAGTCTATCAGATTATGAAATGTTTGGCAAGTATTTTATCAGTTTTTAAGCAAGTTTTTTAACTTTTGGTATATGATTTCGTTTTCCTCTAGGCTATAGGAATTAGCACCGCTTGCTAGAGGGTGGCCTCCTCCATCATGTTCTTTGGCAATTTCATTGATAGGATGAATTTTACTGCGTAAGCGAACGCGGTAGTGGCCATCAGCCTGCTCCACAAAAATTCCCCAGAGACTGACGCTGTCAATCCGACCAGGAGCTCCTACAATAGAGGCAGTTTCAGCATCGGTAACATTAAATTGTTTTAAGACTTCTTGACTCAGGATAACACGAGCTGCACCATTTTCATCCACTTCCAGATGATCGTAGATGTAGCCTTGAAGTTTAGCAATTTTGTAGCTCATAGTGTCCATTTTTCGAGTGAGAGACGCAAAGTCAAAGTTATGTTCTCTCAAATAAGCAGCCAGGCGAAGAGTCCGTGCAGTTGTAGAAGGGTAGAGGAATCGACCTGTATCACCAACAATTCCTGCAAAGAGCAACTCAGCAGCTCGATCTGACAAGGCCAGTTGAGTTGTTTGGGCAAATAGGGTAATCATCTCACTAGCGCTACTTGAACTAGTATCCACCCAAGATAGGTCACCATATACATCATCATTTGGATGGTGGTCAATCTTAATGAGAAAATCACCTTGACTATAGCGTTTATCATCAATACGGGCAGTATTCGCCGTATCACAGACGATGACAAGGGCACCTTGGTAGGCACTATCTTCAACAAGATCCATCTCAGCCATCCAAGTAAGAGTTGGTTCATCAAAACCAACTGCTTTGATGGTTTTTTCTGGGAAATGATGTTTGAGAAGAGCTTTCAAACCCACTTGACTTCCCAAGGCATCAGGGTCTGGTTTCATATGACGATGGATGATAATCGTGTCGTATTCTTTGATTTTTTCTAAAATTTGATGGCAAATTTCCATAAATAACCTCAATTCTTTCTCATTTCATTGTAGCACAAGAATTTTTATTTTTAAAATGAAAAAGATGTGATATAATGGAGAAAGATAAATTGAGGAGGACGATATGGCATTAGCAAAAATTGTATTTGCCAGTATGACCGGTAATACCGAAGAAATTGCAGATATTGTAGCAGACAAACTACGTGACTTGGGCTTGGATGTCGATGTTGATGAATGTACAACGGTTGACGCTTCTGACTTCTTGGAAGCAGACATCGCTATCGTTGCGACCTATACTTATGGTGATGGAGAATTGCCAGATGAGATGATGGACTTCTACGAAGACCTAGCAGATCTCAACTTGAATGGCAAAATCTACGGAGTGGTCGGCTCAGGAGATACCTTCTACGATGAATTCTGTAAGGCTGTCGATGACTTTGATCGGGTATTTGTAGCGACAGGAGCAGAAAAAGGTTCAGAGTGTGTCAAAGTTGATCTTTCTGCTGAGGAAGAAGATATTGAACGCTTGGAACAATTCGCAGAAGAATTGGCTGCTAAAGTAGGATAAGCATGAACGTGCACTGATGCAATCAATCAGTGCATTTTTCTTATTATAAGTTGGGATTTTACTAGCCTATTTGGTGGCTTTTTGATACAATAATTCAAATAAAGGAGGAGACTGTATGGATTTAGATAGTATTCGTCAAGAAATTGATCAAATCGACGACCAAATTGTCAAACTGCTAGAAGAACGAATGCATTTAGTTGAAGGAGTTGTCGCTTATAAGAAGACTTCGGGTAAACCGATTTTAGATACCAAGAGAGAAGCGGTTATTTTTGAAAAGGTCAGAAATCGTGTAGAGGACAAACGATATCAGGAGACTATTGTAGCGACGTTTTCGGACATACTCAAACGTTCACGTGATTATCAGGATCAAAATATCAAATGAAAAAAGAACAATTTTATCCGCTAGGAATTTTTCTAGCTGCCATGTTGGGCGGAATGGTTCGCTACCTAGTTTCCACTTGGTTACCAGCCAGTCCTGACTTTCCTTGGGGCACTCTCTTTGTCAACTATCTGGGAATTTTCTGCTTGATTTATCTTGTCAAAGGCTATCTGGTATATAAGGGAACCAGTAAATGCGTTATTTTAGCACTAGGTACAGGTTTTTGCGGAGGTCTAACAACCTTTTCTAGTCTCATGCTTGATTCTGTGAAACTACTGGATACAGGGAGTTATCTTAGTTTAGTTCTGTATTTGCTTTTGAGCATCGGTGGAGGCCTGCTCTTGGCTTATTGTCTAGGGAGGAAGAAATGGTAATCGTCTATCTTGCAATCGCTTGTGGCTTCGGAGCACTCGTACGGTATTTCTTTTCCCGCTATAATCAAGCTTCTAAATTGCCAGTCGGAACGCTCATAGCCAATCTTTTAGGTTGTTTTTTGATTGGATTATTCTACAATCATGTAGAATCCAAGGAAGTCTATGCTATTTTAGCGACGGGTTTTTGTGGAGGGTTAACAACCTTCTCTACCTTGAATGACGAACTCCAAAGACTGTTAAGTGATAAGAAGGTATTTTATAGCTACCTAGCCTTAACCTACCTAGGTGGTTTGGTTGCGATTTTTTTAGGAATTCTGCTATAAATTTCTTTACTTTTTTGTGGAAATTTGGTAAACTGTATCTTGTGTGTAATGGACGCACAAAAATACAGTTTATCCGCTGAGGAAGGTTCCTCAAGATTGACAAAGATAGGAGAATAAAATGAATCCATTAATCCAGAGCTTGACTGAAGGTCAACTTCGTACAGATATCCCATCATTCCGTCCTGGTGACACTGTTCGTGTACACGCGAAAGTTGTCGAAGGTAACCGTGAACGTATCCAGATTTTTGAAGGTGTTGTTATTGCACGTAAAGGTGCTGGCATCTCAGAAAACTACACAGTTCGTAAAATCTCTAACGGTGTAGGTGTTGAGCGTATCTTCCCAATCCACACTCCACGTGTTGAAAAGATCGAAGTTGTTCGTTACGGTAAAGTACGTCGTGCGAAATTGTACTACTTGCGTGCTCTTCAAGGTAAAGCAGCTCGTATCAAAGAAATCCGTCGTTAATTCGACTAAAAAACTCTGCTTTTTCAGCAGAGTTTTTCTCTAGCTCCCTTAGTTCAATGGATATAACAACTCCCTCCTAAGGAGTAGTTGCAGGTTCGATTCCTGCAGGGGGCAATAGTTCAATCGAAAAAGCACTGAATGATCAGTGTTTTTTTCTTGTCCTAAAATGGAAACCATTTCAGATGAAAATCGATGTGTGGTATAATAGGAGAAAATATATGTACTAATTTGGTTGGGATTTCTCTCCTTATTATGAGGTCGGATTAAGTATTAGGATCTAGATTCCTGAAAAGAAATAATGATGTTTGAGTAAAGAAGGAAATAGAATGAAAATTTCTGGGACAAGCGGTAACATTACTTTTGACTATGAAAATGGCTATGTTTTAAAAGCAGAGGGAGAACTGCTGACTGATAATAGTTTTCTTGTATATAGGTCAAGCATAGAGAATTGGGAACCACCATACAATCATATTCCTATCTCACCAAAAGAGATTGATAAACTCATCGAGGAAGTAAATTCCATGATGACTGAGCAAACAGTTCTGATTGAATTTATCTGAGTTAGACTAGGAGAAGGACGATGAAAATTGATTACAGTGAACAGATGCTCACATGGGAGTGGGAAGGTAGTGAAATAAAGATAGAACTACCAGATATCATTCATGCGGAATATCATAAAGATGAGAACATTGTTATCGTCTATAGTGGAGAAAACTTTGTAAGTGAAATCATTTTCTACTTTAGTTTAGAAGGAAAATTGTTAGGGCGACAAAATCTACTCGAAGGAACCCTAGATTGGAATCATAATGGGAAGCATCAGGTTATTTTTCATCATTTACATTGTCTTCGCTTTAACCCTAACAATCAGCGTATATTCAGTATATTTCGCTCATCCAGCGATTTTGACGTTCCATCAGAACTAGAGGTTTATAATTTAGAAGGTGAGATAATCGACCAAATTGAATCTCCTGCAGGGTTTACAATGCTATACATTTCTGAGATAAGTAAAGAAAAACTGAGAATTGTATGTGAAGCTCTTAAAGAAGATTGTTTTGATAAATCTGGTCGAAGTGATTTCTATTTTAATTTAGATTTAGAAACTAGAAAATGGGTAAAAGATGGCTTCGCCTATTGAGGAAGAGAAAAAGAAGCCTGATTTTATGATATTCTGGTTGAGAGAAAAACTTGCACTAGGAGAATACAAATGAAACCAACAAAACTAGAATGGGAAGATGTTATCCATTTCGAAGAAGTAAAAGGATACGGGAAATCCATCTGGAAAAATGAGGATAAATATTATTTAGTTTCAGAAGAGGGAACTGTGGCTTCTTGGTTAGTAGTCTATGAACTACCACAAGAATTATTTACCTTACTAGATAGTGGAGAACGGACTCTACTTGAAATATTTTGGAAGATTAAGCACGATTCTTGGCCACCGACGGAAGAAGAAAAGAAAGCTAGTGAAAAACGATTTATAGAAGAGAGTCCTACATCATTAATTGATTTACCTGAAACTAGAGAGTTATTTACTCAGGAAGAACTTGAAAGATTAATTCCAATTGCTGAGAAAATGTGGATTGACTGGAGAGGCAAACTTCCAGATGATTATGTATCACCACTTAAATAAGGAAGGTATAAAATGAAACCAACAAAACTACAATGGGAAGATGTTATCCAGTTTGAGGAAGTTGA
>NZ_KV831064.1:5848-7348 GCF_001836965.1 Streptococcus sp. HMSC063B03
TGGCTTCTTGGTTAGCAGTCTATGATTTACCCCAGGAATTATTCTCCCTATTAGATAGTGGAGAGAGATCACTAGTCGAAGTATCTTGGAAGATTCAGAACGATTGTTGGCCACCGACGGAAGAAGAAAAGAACGAAATTAGAAAAGATAGAGCTAGAAAAAAGCCAATTGTGCTGATTTCCAACCGTAAAAATCAGTTGCTTTTTAGTAATAAAGAACTTGAAAAACTTATTCCCCAAGCCGAACAACAATGGATAGAATCAATGGGCAAACTTCCAGATGATTATGTATCACCACTTAAGTAAGGAAGGTATAAAATGAAACCAACAAACCTAGAATGGGAAGATGTTATCCAGTTTGAGGAAGTTGAAGGATACGGAAAGTCAATCTGGAAAAATGAGGACAAGTATTATTTAGTTTCAGAAGAAGGGACCGTAGCGTCTTGGTTAGTTGTCTATGAATTACCAAATGAGTTATTTGTCTTATTAGATAGTGGAGAGAGAACGCTACTTGAAGTATCTTGGAAGCTTCAAAACGATTGTTGGCCACCGAACGTGACACAAGAAGAAGCTAATAGAAATTTCTGGAGGCAATATCCAGAAGCTTTAAGAGGAAATCCTAAAGCGCAAGGTTTATTCACAAAGGCTGAACTGAAAGAAATATTATCCGAAGGGGCTGAAATTCTAGCGAGTAGCGATTAAAAAGCGGAAACTAATCTTAATAACTTCAAAATGGTAAATTCTGCAGAGAACGAACTAAGTCTCTTCGAAATTGGAGATAAGAGAGATTATCAAATGAAAAATTACAGAAAACTCTTGTTAGAAGCTATCCAAGCTGGCAATGTTGTAGGGATTTTGCGAGGTGAAAAAAGATATCGCATAGAGTCTCCAACCTCTGTACCAGATGTTTTTCCAACAGACATTTGCCAAGTATTAGCTGAGTATTTCTACAAGCAGAATGATATTGATAAGATTCAAGATATATTAGAAGGCGGTCTTATAGAGTTATCGCAGCGTTCTGCTGTTGATTTGTATATATCGGTTTTGTTTTTTGACGCAATCCTTTTCATGCAAGAAAAAAATATAGCTAGTTTTATAATCCATACGTCGACAGTTGCCCAAGCAATTGCTAAAGGAATTAAGGATTATCAAGAGGAATTGAACGACAGCATCACTTTCCCAAACGGTCTTGTTAAAATAAAACCAATGAAGCAACTGGAAAGATTCAATCAAAAATATCAAAAGAATGAACGTTTTTCCATTATTGAGAAATAGTGATGGTTCTTGTAACACTCTATAGATAAACTGTTAATTGGGACAATAATATGAATAATAATTTGAATTTAGATTTGTTAAAACAAGATGTAGAAAAAGAAATCAGAGAAAAAGGCTTTGAAAATCTTTATTATGCTCTATTTGATGAGCATAGTAGTCAACTTTGGGCTATACATCTATACTATCGAGATGGGAAGTTTATGGTAAATAGTCGGGACGACCGGAC